>DOIV01000041.1:2163-10023 GCA_003511845.1 Flavobacteriaceae bacterium
ATGGAAAAAGATTTAAGCAATTATAGAAAAAGCTATCAAAAGGATGCTCTCTTAGAAAATAACACGCCAGAAAACCCAATAGAATTATTTAGAGATTGGTTTTTGATTGCTGATCAAGACGATAGTGTTCATGAAGCAAATGCTATGAATTTATCAACTATTGGTCTGGATGGTTACCCTAAAAACAGAGTAGTTTTATTGAAAAAATTTACTTGGGAAGGTTTTATTTTTTATACCAATTACCAATCTGAAAAAGGAAAGGCAATAGCTAACAACCCTAATGTATGTCTCTCCTTTTTTTGGCAAGGTTTAGAGCAACAAATTATTATTAAAGGTGTGGCTGAAAAATTGCCTGAGAATTTATCAGATGGTTATTTTGAAAGCAGACCAGACGGTAGTAAACTAGGAGCTTGGGCATCCAATCAAAGTCAAATAGTTAGCTCTAGAGAAACTTTAGACACCTCGTTACAGAACTACGAAAACCAATTCCGAAATAGTGAAATACCAAGACCTAAACATTGGGGAGGTTATCTTATAAAACCAATAAGTATTGAATTTTGGCAAGGCAGACCGAACCGAATGCATGATAGAATACGTTATACCTTACAAAAAGATTATCACTGGAAAAAAGAAAGATTGGCTCCATAATTAATTGAAATTTCAAAAAATATTCCAAATTCCAATTAGGAATAAAATTATAAAATACAAGATAAAAACACATTTGATTATAAATTAATCATTATATTTGACTATCAATTAGTAGTTAATACATGAAAACTTTATACATCGTCCGTCACGCAAAATCATCTTGGGAGTATGACGGTATAAAAGACATTGATAGACCGCTTAAAAAAAGAGGAATTAATGATGCTTACCTAATTTCAAAAGTTTTAAAAAATCAAGTTGATTGCCCAAGTGTGTTTGTCTCTAGCTGTGCAAATAGAGCTTTGCATACTGCCATGATTTTCAGTTATACTTTTAACTACCCGTTAGCAAACCTTAAAATAAGTAAGTCATTATACAGTTTTAGTGATGGATATTTGATAAAAACAGTTAAAGCATTAGATGATAGTTTTGATTCTGCAATCATATTCAGTCACGATCATGGAATCAATACTTTTGTAAATACTTTTGGTAACAAGCCACTTGCACATGTATCTACTTGTGGAGTAATTGGAATTAAATTTAAAGACAAGCATTGGAAAAACATAAAAAAAGGAGATACTTTTTTAACAGAGTTCCCTAAATTTCACAAATAAACTTTTAAGCTTTGAAAATAAAAAAATATGCTGCAATTGATATCGGATCTAATGCCGTACGCCTTTTAATTTCTAATATTATTATTGAAGAAGGCAAAGAACCTCAGTATAAAAAATCAGCATTGATACGCGTCCCTATCCGTTTAGGAGCAGATGCTTTCGTAAAAGGCAAAATCAGCAAAGACAATACACAGCGAATGCTTGATGCCATGAATGCTTTTAAATTACTGATGAAAGTACATGGCGTAAAGAAATTTAAAGCCTGTGCCACCTCTGCAATGCGAGAGGCAAAAAATGGTGAAAAAATTGCGGAAAAAATTCTTGATAAAACTGGTATTTCTATCGACATCATTGGCGGAAAAAGAGAAGCTGAAATTATATTTTCAACTGATTTAAATACATTAATTGAAAATAATGCTTCCTATTTATATGTAGATGTTGGTGGTGGTAGCACAGAGCTTACTGTTTTTTCAAACGGAAAATTAATCTCATCTAAGTCTTTTAAAATGGGTACTGTTCGTTTATTGAATAATGATAAGGCAACCAATACGCTTATTTTTGACAAGGTTGAAAAATGGATTAAAGAACATACCAAAGATTTAAAAAAAATCACCTTAATCGGCTCAGGAGGAAATATCAATAAGGTGTTTAAAATGTCTGGAAGACCTCAAGACAAACCCTTGTCTTATATTTATTTAAAAGCACATTACGAATTTTTAAAACAGATGACTTATGACCAACGCATTACAGAATTGGGCATGAATCCCGATAGAGCTGATGTTATTATACCAGCAACTAAAATCTATATTTCAGCCATGAGGTGGAGCAAAGCTAAACAAATTTACGTGCCTAAAATCGGACTTGCAGATGGGATTATTAGAAGTTTATATTTGGGTAAATTATAAATAATTTCACCTTTTAAACATCGGCAAAGGGTTCAAAGGATGCTTTACAAAATATTTGAGTGATTGTTTTACCAAAAACCAATGAAACCCTTTGTTTACAATTTGCTTTTGAATTGACTTATATGCAGATTTATCCAAACCAAAGCGTTTTACTCCCATAATAACATCTATCCAATCTGCCTTTCTAAAAATTTCTACCGTTTTTTGAAACTCACCTTTATAAATACTCATTTTATGATGATTGTCTATCAATAAAGCTATTTATTTTGTCCAATCTTGTCTGTTAATTTCTTTAAGGTAATCACTTGCTTGTTTTATGGAAGGTTCTAAATAATCAAAAGAATGTGTCCAAATACCAATATCATGAAACGCAGCAGCAATGGCATATTTTTCATAATTATTTTTATCATCCTCAAAAAGAATAGCATAATTATAAATACGGTAAACATGATTTTTATAGACTTGAAAATCGCCTTTTAAAACCTTTTTGTAACTTGTTAAAATTCTATCAATTATTTCATTCTCTATAATTATCACCTTTTTCTAGATTTATAATACGTTTTATCTGCAATATAAATGGTTTTTATAATCTCAGCGTAAACTTTTGCTTCTTTATCTTCAAATTGAACAGGTAAGTCAATATCATATGAGCCATACTGTTTTACCTTTTCTTTAATTTCATCAAGAATTTCATTGGTAATTACAAAACGTGCATAAACCGTTTTTTGAATCGGTCTTTTGAATTTTATTTGTGCAGCTTTATCCCAAACCACATATTCTTTTCCTAATATTTTCATGAGTTGAATCATATAAAACGGATCAGTAGATGCATAAATACTTCCGCCAAAAACAGTACCTACATAATTTCTTGTCCGCCAACTCAAAGGCAGTCTGACATGAATTTCTCGCCAATCATCAGAAATAAAACTTACCTTCCCTCCTGTTCCTCTTATGGCTGGAAATAAATTAAAGGCAAATCGTTTTACTTTTGATTTGAAATTTTCTTCTTTATTAGTTTTGAATCTTTTCATAAAAATTACTACTTATTTTTTAATGCTTTCTTTATCAATTCATCATGGTGTTTTACGTGATAACTAGTAAAATATAATAGTTCTCTTAATGTCAATTTCCCTAAAAGAGGATGCGGTAAAATGTAAAAATCCAGATCCTTTTCTGAAAATTTTAGTGCTCTTTTACACAATTTATCTACCTTTTTATGCAGAAGTTTAATAGCCTTTTCTTTTTTAGAGAAATTTATAATCTCAGGTTGAAATCTACTTGGTGTTGGTTTTGCAGTCTTTAATTTTTCTAAATATTTATCTATCAAAACTTCTGGAGTTCTAGAATTTCTATTCGCCATACCAAATTTACTTTTTAATATAAATTTAGGCACACCAAATGCCTTTGTGAGTACTGCTACACTTTTAATAATATGATCTAAATGCTGTCCTGCATTCCATTTCTCTTGAAATGAAAATTCATATTCATCAACAGGCAGATCGTCTATAAAATTAGTTAAATTATTATGATTTTCTTTAAGCTTTTTGATAATTTGTTTTGTATCCATTTCAAATCGTTTCAACAATATACCTTTTAGTACATTATTAATTAAATATTTATATTGACCGTGTCATTTTACCTATATTAATTTTTTCTACTTTAGCAAAAGTAATATCTCGCACCACTTCCATATCTCGCCATAAATATGTATTTTCCTTTAAACCTTTTGTACTCCTCATCCTTCTATCCAATCTTTTAACCTCTTTATCTGTTGCCTTTCTTCGTTCTCCTAAGACACCATACAATTTTAAAGCAGGGTACTCTTTAAACTTAACTTTAAACAATGATTTAATCCAAAACCATCGATTGCTATTTACACCCAACACACAGATATTGTTATTTTGCTCAGCATGTTTAGGTAATTTTGAAGTGAATTTTTCAAAGTAAAACCCTGTTTGATCTTTATTTAAAAATAAAGACCCAATAGGTGTTACTGTTGGATGATTATTGTCATCAACAGATGCAATAGACACATGCAAACAAGACTTAAAACTCTTACTAAAGTGTATTCTAATACGCTTCCAGTTTGTTTTTATATCCATAGCTTAAACTTGTAATTCTGTTTGTATCATACTATCAATATGACTCATCATATCTAGCAAATAGCAATCATCTTTCAACATTACCGAAGTAAACACTGAACCTTCAATTAAAGAAAAAATTCTACCTCCATAGACTTCTGGCTCAACAGTATTCTTTATCTCCCCTAGCTCTATTCCTTTTTTAATGGTTGCTGAAATACTCCCTTGTAATTTTTTGATAACGTATTTTACTCGTTTAAATAATTCAGGATTGGTATTGTTAGCATCGATCCCAACATTTAAAATTGGGCAACCTCCAAAATTGATATTGTATTTGTAATATTCCCTAAAAAAATTAGTCAATGCAAATAAGCGAGCGATAGGCGAATCTATATTCTTTAGAATGGCAGCAATTTTATCTAAAACATATTTTATATTATAGTTAAAAGCTTCTAAAGCCAATTCTTCTTTGTTTGTGAAGTTTCCATAAATAGCTCCTTTTGTTAAGCCTGTAGCTTTTGTTAAAACAGACATACTTGTGCCGCTATACCCATTTTTATTAAATATTGGAGCTACTGTTTCTAAGATAAATTGACGTGTTTTTTCTGCTTTTGTTATCATTATAATTCAAATATACATAAAATATACCGATTGGTATATTTATATTCAAAAAAAATTAAAAAAGATGCTCAATTAATATTCTCAAACCCACAAAAGCAATCAAAACTGCAGTAATTCTTTTTAAAACGATTGGCGAAATTTTGGTAGCACTTAAACGAGAACCTATCTGACCACCAAAAAATACAGTTAGCATTAGCACCAAAGTAATATTAGGTTCAAAATAAAAATTAGGATTCTGGTATTGCCCAATCAAACCAGCAATTGAGTTTACCAAAATAAAAAAACTGGCTGTAGCAGCAATTCGCTTTGGTGTATCCCATTGTGTTAAATGTAAAATAGGTGCTAAAAAAACACCTCCACCTACACCTACCATTCCAGAAATAAAACCAATAACACCTCCTATAAAGCCATCTTTTAATATAGATTTTTCTTCTTGTGCTGGCCTACTTTTAATGTAATTAGAAATCAACATCAATAAAGCAGCAATCAATAATGTGACGCCTAATAAAACAAAAAAGAATGCTTTGCTAATCTTTACATAACCTCCTAAAAAAGCAAAAGGGACACTCAAAAACGCCAATGGCATTATTTTTTTCCAATTAAAATAACCATTCTTAAAATAGACATAAGTACCTCCACTTACCACAACAATATTACACAAGAGAGAGATTGCTCTAAATTGAATAAAACCCAAACTGGTTAATGCTAAAATAGCCAAATAACTTGAACCTCCTCCAAAACCAACAGAAGCATACAAAATAGCAACTAAAAAGAAAAGGATTACCAATTCCCATTGATCAAAAAAAACATTCAAAAATTCTGAAAATTCTATCATAAGATTAAGAAAGGTGTAAATATATTATAAGTTTAATAAAAAAATAGATTTCATGATGTTTTCATAAATATTTGATGAAGATTGACAAAATACAATCATAAAATGACGATTTTACAGAAGAATTAAAATAGTAAACACGTTCTATCTCTAAGAATATTTTTATATTGCTAATCTTATATTTAAATTAACCGAACATTATGTCTTTAGAAAAACAAAAAAAATACTGGAAAGTAAATTTAAGATACTTAGCGATACTTTTATCCATATGGTTTATCGTTTCTTATGTATTTGGTATTTTATTGGTAGACCAATTAAATACCATAAGAATTGGAGGTTTTAAACTAGGTTTCTGGTTTGCACAACAAGGTGCAATCTATGTGTTTGTTATTTTGATTTTTGTATACATCAGATTAATGAACAAATTAGATAAAAAATACGGTTTCGACGAATAATTCTTTTCACATAAAAATCTAAAAATTATGAGTGTTCAAATTTGGACATATATTATAGTAATAATTACTTTTAGCCTATACATTGGTATTGCCATTTGGGCAAGAGCAGATTCTACCAAAGAGTTTTATGTAGCTGGCGGAGGCGTTTCTCCTTTAGCAAACGGATTAGCAACTGCAGCCGATTGGATGTCTGCTGCTTCATTCTTAGGTATGGCAGGTCTAATTTCATTTAAAGGTTATGATGGGTCTGTCTATTTAATGGGATGGACTGGTGGTTATGTGTTGTTAGCTCTACTGCTTGCTCCCTACCTTAGAAAGTTCGGAAAATTTACAGTCCCAGATTTTATTGGCGATCGCTACTATTCTAATGTTGCTAGAACCGTAGCTGTTTTCTGTGCCTTACTAATTTCATTTACTTATGTAGCAGGACAAATGCGTGGTGTTGGTTTAGTATTTTCTAGATTTTTAGAAGTTGATATCAATACTGGTGTTATTATAGGTATGATTATCGTTTTATTTTATGCCGTTTTGGGTGGTATGAAAGGAATTACCTATACACAAGTAGCTCAATATTGTGTCTTAATTTTTGCCTTTATGGTACCTGCAATTTTTATCTCAATTCAAATGACCGGAAACCCTATTCCGCAATTAGGAATGGGAGGAAGTGTTGTTGGAGAAAATGTTTATTTATTAGATAAACTAGATGGTTTATCTACTGAACTTGGCTTTGCAGAATATACTAATGGTTCTAAATCTGTAATAGATATCTTTTTTATTACCGCTGCATTAATGGTGGGTACTGCTGGCTTACCTCATGTAATTGTCCGTTTTTTTACAGTACCCAAAGTAAGAGATGCGAGAAAATCTGCTGGTTATGCATTGCTATTTATAGCCATTTTGTACACTACAGCTCCAGCAATTTCTGTATTTGCAAGAGTAAATTTAATTGAAACCGTAAGTAATAAAGAATATACCTCTATGCCAGATTGGTTTTCTAAATGGGAAACCACAGGTTTGATAACTTTTGACGATAAAAACAATGATGGGAAAATACAATACGTTGCAGATAAAACTGAGAATGAATTAACCGTAGATCCTGATATTATGGTATTGGCGAATCCTGAAATTGCAAATTTACCAAACTGGGTAATTGCTTTGGTCGCTGCTGGCGGATTGGCAGCTGCTTTATCGACAGCTGCAGGGCTACTATTGGTAATTTCAACTTCAGTATCACATGATTTAATTAAAAAACAAATCAAACCAAATATTTCTGACAAAGGGGAATTAATTGCCGCAAGACTTTCTGCTGTAGTTGCAGTCGTTATTGCTGGTTATTTTGGTATTAACCCACCAGATCTGGTCGCCGCAACCGTCGCATTGGCATTCGGGCTTGCGGCAGCTTCATTTTTCCCTGCCATTATTTTAGGAATATTTTATAAAAAAATGAATAAAGAAGGTGCTATTGCTGGAATGATTGTCGGTATACTATTGATGTTGTTCTACATGATGAAATTTAAATTTGATTGGTTTGGTGGCGGCACAAAAGAAGATTGGTGGTTCGGCATTTCACCTGAAGGTTTTGGTACAGTTGCTATGTTGGCTAACTTTACCGTATCTTTATTGATATCGCAATTTACACCAGATCCGCCTCTTGAAGTACAAGATATTGTTGAGAATATTAGAATTCCATCAGGAGCAGGAGAAGCT
>DOIV01000041.1:10435-11287 GCA_003511845.1 Flavobacteriaceae bacterium
AATAAGTAATAGAATGGTCTTTTTTTGCTTTCGGTCGTTATATTTATACTGTAGGTAGAAAAAAATCTAAAAATAATTTCATTTTTTGTAGTTTAGCCGTTACAAAACATACCAATCACAGATGAGTAATTATCATATCAAGCATTTAGAAGAATATTATCAAGTTTATCGAAAATCAGTTAGAAATCCCGAAAGCTTTTGGGAAGAAATTGCTGAAGAACATTTTGTTTGGCGTAAACGTTGGGACAAGGTATTGTCATGGGATTTTTCTAAACCTGAAATCAAATGGTTTGAAGGTGCTCAACTCAATATTACAGAAAACTGTATTGATAGACATTTACGTACTCGTGGTGATAAAACAGCTCTTTTATTTGAACATAACGACCCAACCAAAGAAGCAGAACACATTACCTATAAACAACTTTACACACGTGTAAATCAATTTGCCAATGTACTGAAAGATCAAGGCATAAAAAAAGGAGATCGCGTTTGTATTTACTTACCTATGATTCCTGATTTAGCCATTGCAACCTTAGCTTGTGCTCGAATTGGTGCAATCCATTCCATTGTATTTGCTGGTTTTTCAGCTACAGCATTGTCTACTAGAATAAATGATAGTGATTGTAAAATAGTACTTACATCTGATGGTTCTTATCGTGGTTCAAAAACCATAGACTTAAAAGGAATTGTAGATGAAGCCCTAGAAGATTGTCCAAATGTAAAAACAGCATTGATAACCAAATGGATCAATTCTGACATTACCATGAAAGAAGGTCGTGATAAATGGGTACAACCTTTATTAGATAATGCTTCTACAGAATGTGAACCAGAAATCATGAATGCAGAAGATCC
>DOIV01000270.1:0-4074 GCA_003511845.1 Flavobacteriaceae bacterium
TTAGAAATGGAAAAAGCCAGTCAGCAGCTTGAAGGCATTTATACGATAAAAACCATTTTAACAAAGGTTAATTTAGATGATAATTCAGAATTTATTAAATTGGGAAGTCTCATTATTACCAACCAAGCTAATTATTTTTTAGCCATTTCTGTAGGTGAAATAAAAATTGAGAATAAAGTTTATTATGCCATTTCGCCAAGTTCACCAATTGGTAGCTTGCTATTAGGCAAAAGGGTAGGAGAAGGGTTTATTTTTAATGGGAATTCAATTGTGATTGATGAGGTGTGTTAAGTCCTAAAGATAAAGCATAACGCAAATATTTACTGCAAATAATAAAACCTTTTGATGAGTTTCAAAAGGTTTTTTTGAGTTTAAAATTCTCACTTTAACGTCTAATAATTTTGTTGTTGTGGTACATATACAAGACCGTTGCAAAACCTTTTTTAGTAAAAAAGTACGACGCTCAAAAATTTTTTAACCCGCAGTAAACTATTGTTTATGAGGACTTAAAAATTTTGAGAAGGAAGTGATTTGAAGCTAAAAAGGTTTATTTGTTGTGTTTTATCTAATATTGCAACGGTCTTATACTTGGTTTTGTGTATACATATTAGGTTTAGGGAGGCTTTTTTTAATGGATCACAATAATTTGAATAAAAGTAAGTTTTAATGGCTTTTTATTTTTTATTAGGCAAAGTTTTAAATCTCATCTATAATTTTAGAAACATTATCAATTTCTTCTATTGTATTAAAATAATGTGGAGATAATCTTATCACCCAATCTATTCCTTTCTTATTAAAATCTATCACCCCCCATTCTTTTCTACTAACACTAAAGAAAACATTATTTGAGTTGAGTTTTTCTTTTATTTTTGCTAGTGATTTTCCATCTTTCCTAAACGTCAAAATGTTGCAATTTTTTAATCCTTTGTCGAATAATTTCACTCCTTGAATTCCAATAAGATTCTCCCGTAAACGAAGCATTAGTTTTTGGTTGTAGGATTGAATGTTTTCAAGCCCGATGTTATTTGCATAACGTATAGCTTCTCTGAATCCCATAATCAAGGCATAAGGTGCTTCCCAAGTTTCAAAACGTTTTGCGTTTTCTAGTATATCGAATTGATCTATTGCTTTCCAAACTGCTCCACCGCCATCAATCATTAAAGGAGAAAAGCCATTTTTGAGCAACCTGTCAGAGATAAATAAAAACCCCGTACCTCTAGGGCCACGTAAAAATTTTCTTCCTGTTGCCGTTAAAAAATCACATTTAATTTTAGTCACATTAATGCTTAACTGTCCAACAGATTGACAGGCATCGAGCAGGAATATTATTTTCTGATTATAGCAAATTTCTCCTATTGCTTCAATATTTTGAATTAATCCAGAGTTCGTAGGAACGTGGGTAACAGCTACCAATTTAGGGTTATGCTTATCAACTAATTTTTGAAAGTCTATCATGTCTAATTCGCCATTTTCTAGATTCTTAATCCTAACAATTTTGATTCCAAATCTTTTCTGTAGGGAAATAAATTGAATATGGTTAGACGCATAATCATCATCAGTTGTTATTATGATATCGTTATGTTTAAAATGAATTGAAGACAAGGCCTTGATATATGCGTCAGTAGCATCATGAGTAAATGCAATGTTATGAGCTTCGGCACCTATTAGTTGGGCAGTTTGATTATAAAAATCTGCTATTTCATTTGTTTTTAATTCAGCAACTGAATATCCTCCAAACTTTTCTTCTTCTAATAAATAACGATTAATTTCCTGTACTACGGATTTAGGCATTAAAGATGAACCAGCACTATTCAAAAAAATCTTTTCTCCATAGTCTGTAATATCTTTTCTTATCTGATTAATATCTATTTCCATAATGTTTGCTAACGATTTATGTAAGCGTAGTTGCGGATTTCAAGGCACTTACCTTTCAATTCATCACTAAACTTTGTTCAAAAGTACTACCTTTTGAATTTAGCACAAAACCGCAATTACGTTTATATTTTGTTAGCCACAGGTTATTTGAATTCAACAGCAATTCCATCATATAGTTCAAGTAACTTCGGAAGTGTTATTATTTCAAGGTTTAATATATGGCAGATTGCAGGTAGTTTTTTAAATGACTTATTATCATTACTTACCGCTGTTTCTTCTGATACGATTATTAATTTTTCGGATGAATTCCTTTGAGACAACCCATAAAGTAGGAGTTTCACATCAGCAGATTCCAAAAATGCATCTTTTCGATTTTCAAATTCTACATTTGATAATCTATTTTTTACAGAGCCATTAATAAATTGATTTTCAAGTTGATTAAAAAATTTTGTTGTAGGCAATAATTCAGTAGTTTTTACTTGATTCTTTTTTGATTTTAAATAGTCTAATGATTCTACAACAATTCCTTTTGAAGTATACTTACATTCTTCAAACACCTTGTCCAGCACGATAATTTTCCCTGTCTCTATTTTAGTTTTTATGAACTCAAATAGGATATTTTGCTTGTCGAATGGTAAGTAATAACGTACCAAACTCAATAATGAACTTGTGTCTATTACTATTATCATTGGATATACTTGTCTAATTTTTCGGGTTTAATATTCAGCCTTTTACAAACTTCATACTCATTTAGTATTCCTTCATAAAATGCTGTTTGAATTGTAGAAACTAATAATGGTGATTTTATTGGTTGAGGAGCAGAACCCCTTTTTACGATGCCTTGTTGTTTTTCAATTTCTTTTATTCTCTTTTTTTCTTTTTGACTTTCTCTAAATTGTTCATCAAATTCGGTTTTTACTTTATTGTAATTTGATTTTGATATTTTGTCATTAAACAATAGTCTTGTGAAAATGGCAATTTGGCTAAGATGAGTTCTCCTTGATACTTTTTCTATTAATTCAAAATGATAGTCGTTATTTGCAGAAGCATTTTCTATTTTATCAAGGCTGTCTGAAAAATCACCTGCTAAGAAATGAAATGCAAAATCGTTACACCATCTTTCGATAGATGATAAATTTTTCTTTGCTAAATTTTGGTAATCAAGTTTCTCTATCTCTTCTTTCTCAAGTAAAAAATGCCCCAATTCGTGAATTAATGTAAAAATCTCTCTCCTAAAAGATATTTGTTGCCTTTTTATTACTATTACATTTGGACTTAAAAAAAATCCGTCAATATTTGCTTTTTCTTTTTGATTCCAATATTCTACAAATTCAAAAACAAGAATATTATGTTCAGCAAATTTTGAAATCAATAGTTTTAAAAAATCCTTTAGATTATTTGAAAAAACAGGATATAGCAATTTCCTTATTTCTTTAGCAACCTTCTTAGGATTGTCAGTTGTTTTATAAATTTGGAATGCTCGTTTAGAATCAATATCAGCCATTTTAGAAATTGCTGAAAGTGATATTTTGAATTCCTCAAACTTATTTACAACTTTTCTTGCACCAATATTTAATTCTGAATTGAAACTTTGTTTTCTAAAAAAAATACTTGCTTCTTTTGATGTCTCTGGTGCTTTTGGATCTAAGTAATAATGTAACCCTTTATTGAATACTTTATCAATTCGCTTTAGATGACTTAGTTTAATATTGTTTTCAAAAAGTTCTTTTGATGTAATAGGAGTTTTAAGTCCTTTACTTATCATAGATAGGAACTCTATTTTAGGGATTTTATATAAATCTATTAAATGCTTTAATCTCGATATGTTGTGCTCTACGTTCAAGAATTTTCTGTCTTTGTTTTAATTTTTTGCAAAGGTAGTTAATTTTTAACTCTCAATAATTTGGTCAGTGTTTACTTGTGGCTAACGTAGGTGTATAGTTACTTCAACTCTTTAATTCCCATATTAAATAAGGTAAAGCCAAAAATATCAGCATATTGCTCTATGGTTTTGCTTATAGGTGTGCCAGCACCATGCCCAGCATTGGTTTCAATACGTATCATTACTGGGTTTGAACCAGTATGTTTGGCCTGTAATTCAGCAGCAAATTTAAAACTATGTGCAGGTACAACCCTGTCATCATGGTCACCAGTGGTTACTAAAGTAGCAGGGTAATGTGTTCCTTTTTTTACATTATG
>DOIV01000270.1:4515-4692 GCA_003511845.1 Flavobacteriaceae bacterium
AACGCAACATGTCTAAAACACCAACGCCTGGTAATGCTACTTTCATTAAATCAGGACGCTGTGTCATAGTTGCACCAACTAATAATCCGCCATTAGAACGACCAGAAATGGCTAAAAAGTCAGTAGAAGTATACTTGTTTTCAATTAAGTATTCAGCAGCAGCAATAAAATCGTCAA
>DOIV01000008.1 GCA_003511845.1 Flavobacteriaceae bacterium
TTTTGTCATGTACTTAGACAAATCCTAGTCTTTTAAGAAGTACATTGATACCTGAACAAGAGTTGTTAATTTGAAATTTTTTATTAATCCAAGCAACAATTCCTTTAGAATCCATATAGGTATTCTCCATGATGTGCTTCTCTAAAGCATCTAATTGTTTTGAGTTAAGCAAAGAAACGCTGCCTTTATTATTATCTGTCAATAGTAATTCTGCACCTTGGCTTAGGTAAGTGTTCCTATAAACTCTTACTGTATCATCATCTAAAAGAAGTATCTTACCAACCTCCACACATGAAAAACCATTATCAAGCATCAGAATTGCTTTTAGTTTATCGGCGTGCTTTCTTTGCTTGCAACTACGATGTAATTGTTTAATTTTGGCTCTCTCTTTTTGAGATAATTTTACAGTCATATATCTGATTATCAATACTGTAAATATACAAAACAATATTGAGAACACCAAGAAAAACATTACTAAATAATTGATTATTAGTCGGTTAATTTAGTGATTTAGAAAATAAAATCTTTGGTTTCCCGAAAACCTAAATGGCTTGAGTATATTGTGCAAAGTTTTTCTATCAATACTTTTGTAGATGAATTGGCTTTAAAAGCAGAAAAAGACCCTTTACAATTTAGATTAAATTTAATTGGTGATGATCGTATTGAAGAATCAAAATCTGGTTATCATTTTGATAGTTAAAAATTAAAAAACGTATTAAAAACTGCAGCTAAGAATATAAATTATGGTAAGGAATTACCTGAAGGACACGGAATAGGCTTGGCTGTACATTACAGCTTCCTTACCTATGTAGCTTCTGCTATTGAAGTTTCTGTCATTGACAATAAATTAAAAGTGCATAATATACATTCAGTAATTGATTGTGGTACAGCTGTTAATGTAGATACAATTAAAGCTCAAATGGAAGGTGCTGCAATTTTCGGAATGTCATTAGCGTATTATGGTAAAATCACAGCTAAAGATGGAGCTATTGAGCAAAGTAATTATCACGATTATCAGATGATTCGTATCCATCAAACTCCTAAAATTCATATAGAAATTATTAAGAGTAATACTAAACCTACTGGAGTTGGTGAACCTGGGGTTCCTCCAATTGCACCGGCTATAGTGAATGCTATATATAATGCAACAGGTAAGTGATACTACTCTTTACCTTTAACAGATCATGGATTAATTTAGACTGTTAATAACTAGACAATAATTCTGTTTTATTTAAATTTTATTTTATTGAGGTTTAGTATTTTTATAGCGTTATTATTTTGAATATAAAAGATAATTAAAACAATATTTGATATTTTTAAAATTCTACTATAGAAGTTCTAATGACTAAATTCACAATAAAAAATTAAAATGAGAATTATTCCTGCCATAGACATTATAGACGGTAAATGTGTACGCTTATCAAAAGGTGATTATACAACTAAGAAGATTTACAATGAAAATCCTCTTGAAATTGCCAAGCAATTTGAAGCACATGGCATTGAATATTTGCATCTAGTAGATTTAGATGGTGCCAAAGCCAGTCATATTATTAATCATAAAATTTTGGAACAAATTGCTTCTAAAACTACTTTGAAAATTGATTTTGGAGGTGGATTAAAAACGAATGAAGATTTAAAAATAGCTTTTGAAAGCGGAGCAAATCAAATAACTGGTGGTAGTATTGCTGTAAAGAATCCTGAAATTTTTAAAAACTGGATTACTACTTATGGTAATGATAAAATCATTTTAGGTGCTGATGCCAATCCTGATGCAACAGGAGAAAAAATTGCAATTAGCGGATGGCAAGAAAAATCTGATTTAGAATTGATTCCGTTTATAGAACAATACCATAAAGATGGTATTCAATATGTGATTTGTACAGATATTAGTAAAGATGGAATGTTAGAAGGACCATCTTTTGATTTGTATAAAAGAATATTAACACAAGTCCCTAATATAAAATTAATTGCTTCTGGTGGTATTTCTCATTTCTCAGAAATTCCTAAATTAGCAGAATTAGGTTGCGAAGGAACAATTATTGGTAAAGCCATCTATGAAAACAGAATCAGCTTAAAAGAATTGGAAAATTATATTATAAAAATACAAGAAGTTTAAAATTATGAATGTCCCCTTGAGGGGACTTTAGGGGTGTTATGTATTTTAACTCACCAAATTCGCACATTATTTATGCTAACAAAAAGAATCATACCGTGTTTAGATATCAAAAACGGACGCACCGTTAAAGGTATTAATTTTGTAGATTTAAGAGATGCAGGTGATCCTGTGGAACTGGCAGAAATATACGCAAAAAATGGAGCTGATGAATTGGTGTTTTTAGATATTTCTGCTACTGAAGAACGTAGAAAAACGTTGACCGACCTAGTATTACATGTGTCAGAAAAGATAAATATACCTTTTACTGTGGGTGGTGGAATTTCTTCGGTTGATGATGTAGATATCTTATTAAAATGTGGAGCTGATAAAGTTTCTATCAATTCATCAGCAATTAAGAATCCTGATTTGATTAATGAATTGTCAGCAAAATTCGGAAGTCAATGTATAGTTGTTGCTATTGATGCAAAACAAATTGATGGTCAATGGAAAGTACATTTGGTAGGAGGAAAGGTACAAACAGAATTAAATTTATTTGAATGGGCAAAAGAAGTTGAAACTAGAGGAGCAGGTGAGATATTATTTACCTCAATGGATCATGATGGTACAAAAAATGGCTTTGCAAACAAAGCATTGGCAAAATTATCAACCGAATTAAACATACCAATCATAGCTTCAGGCGGAGCAGGTAATTGTAAGCATTTTGTTGATACATTTATTGCTGGTAAAGCTGATGCTGCTTTGGCAGCAAGTATTTTCCACTTTAAAGAAGTAGAAATTAATGACTTAAAGTTAGAATTAAAAAAACATAATATTCCAGTACGACTATAAATCAATAAGAATGAATATAGATTTTATTAAAAATAGTAAGAATAACAATTTAGTACCGGCCATTGTACAAGATGCCAACACAAATAAAGTTTTGATGTTAGGTTATATGAATGAAGAAGCTTATCAAGAAACTATCGATAGCAAAAAAGTTACTTTTTTTAGTCGTTCTAAAAACAGACTTTGGACCAAAGGTGAAAAAAGCGGTAATTTTCTAAATTTAGTATCTATAAAAGTAGATTGCGATAATGATACTATATTGGTTAAGGCAAATCCTGTTGGACCAACTTGTCATAAAGGTACGGATACCTGTTGGGCTGAAGACAATACAACATCTTACGGGTTTCTTTCAGAATTAGAAAGAGTTATTAAAGACAGAAAAGAAAATGCTGATGGTAATAAAAGCTATATTGCTTCTCTTTTTGAAGACGGAATTAACAAAATTGCTCAAAAAGTAGGAGAGGAGGCCATTGAAACTGTGATTGAAGCCAAAGACAACAATGATGATCTTTTTTTAAATGAATCGGCAGATTTGCTGTTCCATTATTTAATTTTATTACAAGCCAAAGGCTTTACGTTAAATGATGTTGTTGAAGTTTTAGAAAAAAGGCAAAAATAAAATCATGTCAACTACCATCCCTAAAAAAGCATTTACATTTTTCAAACTACTTGAAAAGAATAATAATAGAGAGTGGTTCAATACTCATAAACCTGAGTTTAAAGCTATAGAAGCTGAAGTAAAACAATTCTTTAATCTATTACTTGAAGATTTGCAGTTGCATGATGATGTTGACAAACTAAAAATGTTTCGTATTTATAGAGATGTACGTTTTTCTAAAAATAAAACACCTTATAAAACACATTTTGGAGGTTCATTCAATAGACAGAAACCACACTTGCGTGGAGGTTATTATTTACAATTAACTCCGGGAGGTTCATTTGCTGCCACAGGTTTTTGGGACCCTTCAAAAGAGGATTTATTCAGAATCAGAAAAGAGTTTGAAACTGATGACAGTGAAATAAGAGCAATAATGAATGCTCAAAAATTTAAAAGTGCCTGGGGAAACCTTGTTGGTAATGAATTGAAAACTGCACCTAAAGGATTTAGTAAAGAACACCCGAATATTGATTTAATTAGAAAGAAGCAATTTATATTTACCAAGAAGTATACTGACCAAGAAGTATTGTCACCTGATTTTTTAAAAAATGTAGGGGCATCATTTAAAGCCATACGTCCGTATTTTGATTTTATGTCTGATGTGTTAACAACTGATTTAAATGGAGTGTCATTAATTAGTTAATTGTCTACTCCCAAAAATTGCACTACCAATCCGTACCATAGTACTGCCACAATCTATGGCAAGAGGATAATCTCCACTCATTCCAATAGATAATGTATTGAGTGTTTTATATTGATTACTAAGTGTTATAAAGAAAGAATTTAAGTTTGAAAACTCATTTTTTATTTGTTCGGTATCGTCAGTAAAGGTTGACATACCCATTAAACCAACAACCTTAATGTTTTTTAAGGCTATAAATTCTTCTGAGGCTAATATTTCTTCAATTGTAGTAAATGGTAATCCGAATTTGGAATCTTCTTCTGCAATTTTTGCTTGTAGTAAACAGTTTATAATTCTATCGTGTTTTTTTGCTTGTTTATCAATTTCTTTCAGCGTTTTAAAACTATCTACTCCGTGAATTAAATCGACAAAATGAGCCATATATTTCACTTTGTTACGTTGGAGGTGACCAATCATCTGCCATTTTATATCTTTAGGCATTTCATGGTGTTTATCAACCATTTCTTGGATTTTATTTTCCCCAAAAATTCGTTGGCCTGCATCATAAGCTTCTTGAATATCTGCTATCGGTTTGGTTTTAGAAACAGCGACTAGAGTAATATGCTCTGGCAAAGAATTCTTAATATTTTTTAAATTTTCAGAGATACTCATATTAGAATTCATAAATAGTTAAACCGCTTCTTAATTTAGGTAATATATAGGTGCTTTTTGGAGGCATTTTTAGTCCTGCATCTGCTACAGCTTTTAGTTGTTCAACTGTGATAGGATACAAACCAAAGGCAACTTTATAATTTCCAGCATCTACTTGTTCTTTGAGATTAATAGCACCTTGTTTACTGTGAATATAGTCTAATCGTTTGTCATTACGTAAATCATGAATATCTAAAATAGGTTCTAAAACCGTTTTAAACAATAATTGTGTGTCTAAATCTGAGAGTGGATTATCAATTTCGAATTCATTATTTTTTAAATATAAAGAATAAAATGCTCCATCTAAATACATGCTGAAATGATGCTTTTTTGAAGGATAATAAAGCTGAGTTCCTTTTTTTTCGATACGGTATAAAACTGCTAATTTCTCAAGGAAGTCATTAGTTGTTAAGCCATTTAAATCTTTTATAAAACGATTAAATTCAAATATTTTTAAATCTGATTCAGGAATCAAATAACTCATAAAAAAATTATAGTCTTCATTTCCATTGTGATTGTGATTCTCACGTTTCATATTTTCTGCTAACAAATAAGAAGATGCCGTTCTGTGATGCCCGTCTGCTATATAAATAGCATTCATTTTAGCAAATTCATTCGTAATAATTTGAATATCCTTTTCATTATTCACAGTCCATAAAGAATGCGTCTTATGATTTTCTGTAGTAAATTCGTATTCTGCTCTAGAATTTTGATATTTAGTTAAAATTGCTTCAATTACTGAGTTGTCTGGATAGGTGAGTAGTACTGGTTCTGCATTAAATCCTGTAGTATGCAAATATTTTTCAAATAGAATTTCTCGTTGCCTTAAAGTCTCTTCATGTTTTTTAATGATATCGTTTGCATAATCTTCACAACTTGTTGCTGCTATGATACCACAAAAGGAATATTCTTTAGTTACTTTTTTATAAACATAAAAAGCAGGGATTTCATCTTTTGAAAAATATTCTAATTCTTTAAACTCAACATATTTATCTTGAATAAGTTGAAAACGTTGCTCACTAGATAGTTCTTCGTGATGCTTATAACTCTGACTTATAATATGTAAAAATGAAAACGGATTAAAATCTAATTGAGCACCTAATTCCGTAGGGGAATATGCTTCATAAGAACGAGAAGATACCAATGCAACTTTATCTCTAGAGGCTCTTACGGCACAAAAAGGTTTTACAATTGCCATTTAGCCCAAAATCTCAATAATTTGGCTTGCCAATTCACTTCCAATTCTTTCTTGTGCTTCATTAGTAGCTGCACCAATATGAGGTGTTAAAGAAAGATTTGGGTTCATTAATAACTGAACTTCGGGTGTAGGTTCTTTTTCAAAAACATCTAAAGCAGCTTTTGCAACTTTGCCATCATCTTCTAAGGCTGCAACTAAGGCAACTTCATCAATTACACCACCACGAGCAGCATTTACAATATAGACTCCCTCTTTCATTATGTTAAATTCTTTGGTGGAAATTACATAGTCCTTTTGTGCAGGAACGTGTAATGTAATAAAGTCAGATTGTTTTAATAGTTCTTCTTTTGAAATGGTATCAATTTTAAAGTTCAATTTTTGACCGTCATAAAAATCTAATTCTAGGTTAACCGTATCAATATTTGGATCTGAGGCAACAACTTTCATGCCTAAACTTAAAGCAATTTTTGCAGTAGCTTGACCAATACGCCCAAAACCTAAAACTCCAAATGTTTTTCCTTTCAATTCTACACCTTTTGCGTACGATTTTTTTAAGACTTTAAATTTTGAATCTCCATCCAGAGGCATATTTCTATTTGAATCATGTAAGAAACGCACCATCCCAAAAAGGTGAGCAAAAACCAATTCAGCAACTGAATGAGATGAAGCTGCAGGAGTATTTATAACTTTTAATCCTTTTTCTCTTGCATATTCTACATCAATATTATCCATACCGACACCACCTCTGCCAATAATTTTTAGTGAAGGACAATTGTCAATAATATCCTTTCTTACTTTAGTTGCACTTCTTACCAAAAGCACTGTGACATTGTTGTTATTGATATAATCTACCAATTGATCTTGTACTACTGTTGTTAAATCTACTGTATAACCTGCATTTTCTAATGCTGTAACACCACTGTTTGCTATTCCGTCGTTTGCTAATACTATCATTTTTTATCGTTTTATTTTCTTAATACACTAAAAGCACAACGTGCTAGTGCAATAATTTTTGTTTTTTCGTGATATAATTTTACATCAACTTTTATTATTCGCTTACCATCTTTTATGATTTCTGCTTCTGCATAGATGTCTTTTGGCTCTGACCCATGTAAATAATCTATTCTCATATCAATAGTATTTACTTTTTCTTCAAAACTTGAGATAGATGTCAATGCTGCAATACCTCCTGCAGAATCAGCTATACTTGCTTGAATACCTCCGTGCCATCTTTTTTGAATAAAATCGCCAATAAATTCTTCTTTAAAAGGGATCAATATTTTTGTAAATCCATCCTTTAACTCAATGACTTTTAATCCTAAAAGTTTATTGAAAGGCATTTGGGTTTCAAAGACTTGTTTTAAAACAGCTAATTTGTCATCCAAAATCAATCTCCTAAAGATTATGCATTATGTCAACCAAAACCTGTACGCTTTCTAATGGCAAGGCATTATACATGCTTGCTCTATACCCACCAACAGATCTATGACCGTTAATACCAACAATACCAGCTTCTTTACATTTATTATCAAATTTTTCTTGAAGACTACTATCTGTCAATAAAAATGTAGCATTCATATTTGACCTGTCTTCTTTAACAGCTGCACCTTCAAATAAAGGATTACTATCAATTTCATTATATAATAAAGTTGCTTTTGCATCATTTATTTTTTCAATTGCCGAAATACCACCTAAATCTTTTAGCCATTGTAAGTTTAACATTGAAACATATACAGCAAACACAGAAGGTGTATTGAACATGCTGTCTTTATCAATATGAATTTGATAATCTAGCATTGAAGGGATTTGTCTCCCTGTCTGTCCTAAGATATCTTCTTTGATAATAACTAAAGTTGTCCCAGCGGGTCCCATATTTTTTTGAGCTCCTGCATAAATCAAATCAAATTGTGTAAAATCTAAGTTTCTAGAAAAAATATCAGAACTCATATCACAAACCATTAATCCATCCGTTTTTGGGAATGATTTCATTTGTGTACCATATATAGTATTATTACTAGTACAATGAAAATAATCTATATTACTATCTATAGAGTATCCTTTAGGTATAAAATTATAGTTTTTATCCTTTGATGAAGCTACAACATCAATATCACCCAATAACTTTGCTTCTTTAATGGCTTTTGCACTCCAAGTACCTGTATCTAAATAGGCAGCTTTTCCATTTTCTTTTAATAAATTATATGGCGTCATTAAAAATTCTAAACTGGCACCACCTTGTAAAAATAGTACAGAATATCCTTTATTTTCTAAACCCGTTAATTCTAAAACTAACTTTCTGGCATTTTCCATTACTTCTACAATAGGAACACTTCGGTGTGATATTTCTATCAGTGATAAATTGTCATTATTAAAGTTTAAAACAGCTTCAGAAGCTTGTTTTAGGACTTGTTGTGGTAAAATACATGGCCCTGCAGTAAAATTATGCTTTTTCATAAGTTAGGTCTTAAAATTAAGTTACAAATTTGAGACTTTTATCACAATAAATTGCAAATAAATTCTTAAAAATTGATAACAAATTTTAGAAATTTGTTAATAATTAAACTCTTCATTGAAATAATTAAATAGTTAACTATTTCAATAAAGGTGGGTTCTAAAAATTCATTCACATCAAAATTTTTATAGTTTCCCAAAGACGATTAAAATTTATGAAGTACTATCAAGATAACACGATGAAATTTTAAGAAGTATTTGGGAAACTATAGAAACC
>DOIV01000027.1:0-632 GCA_003511845.1 Flavobacteriaceae bacterium
TAACAGCAGAATGTCATTCCTGCGGAGGCAGGAATCCAGTATTAATGAATAGAATTGAATAACATGAACAAATTCAACATAAACGCACTCATCAGAGAAAATATCAAAAAAATGAAGCCTTATGCTTCAGCACGTTCAGAATTTACTGATGTTACAAAAGACATGATCTATTTAGATGCCAATGAAAATCCGTTTGAAACGGGCTTGAATCGTTATCCAGATCCACAACAACTTACCTTAAAAGGTGTGTTGGCAACCCAAAAAGGACTACAAGTAGAAAATTTACTCTTAGGTAATGGTAGTGATGAAGTGTTAGATTTGATTTTTAGAGTATTCTGTGAGCCTAATAAAGATAATGTCATTACTATGCCTCCAACTTTTGGTATTTATAATGTGTTGGCAAATACCAATGCTATAGAAAATAGGGAAGTAGTGTTAAATACTGATTTTCAACCTGATGTTGAAGCGATTTTAGCTGTAGCGGATAATAACTCAAAAGTTTTATTCATTTGTTCGCCTAATAATCCTACAGGAAATACTATTGCTGCAAAAAGTATTGAGAAATTACTCAATACCTTTAACGGGATGGTTGTAATAGATGAAGCTTATATTGATTTTTCATCAGAAGAAAG
>DOIV01000027.1:1024-16890 GCA_003511845.1 Flavobacteriaceae bacterium
GGGTTGGCTGGTGTCAGATTGGGGATTTGCTACGCATCCAAAGAAATAATTGTTGCATTGAATAAAATAAAACTACCTTATAACATCAATGAATTGACTCAGAAAAGAGCATTAGAAAGAGTCTTAAAAACAAAAGAAATAAAAAACGAAATAAACGCTATATTAACAGAAAAGAACAATCTACTTAAAGCATTGCTTCAAGTTAATTTTATTAAAAAAATATACCCTAGTGATGCCAATTTCATGTTGGTGAAAGTTGATGATGCAACTAAAAGATATCAGCAATTATTAGCAAAAGGAATTGTATTAAGAAACAGAACAACACAGCGTTTACTAGAAAATTGTTTGCGTATTACTGTGGGTACTGCAGAAGAAAACAAGAAATTGCTAAAAGCTTTAAAAGAAATTGAAAGATGAGGGTAGTGATTGTTGAATTTTGCATGTCAGTTCGAGTGCCACGTTTTTTTCGTGGTGTATCGAGAACTTATAAATAGAATATATTAACTATGAATTGAAAGATGAATTATCAAAATACAGATGTCATTCCTGCGTAGGCTGGAGTCCAGAAAATAATAATATAAATTAATTAGCAGAATGTCTCCCTGAGCGTAGTCGAAGGGTTAATATAAAACGAAATCATGAAAAAAGTCCTATTTATAGATCGAGACGGAACTATCATTAAAGAAACCACAGACGAGCAAATAGATTCGTTTAAAAAACTAGATTTCTATCCAAAAGCATTGGCTTATTTACCAAAAATAGCCAAAGAATTAGATTTTGAATTGGTAATGATTACCAATCAAGACGGATTGGGTACTTCAGAGTTTCCAGAAGAGACATTTTGGCCAGTACATAATTTTATCATCAAGACTTTTGAAAATGAAGGTGTTGTTTTTGACAAGGTAGTAATTGACAAAACCTATGCAAAAGACAATGCACCAACTCGTAAACCCAATACGGGTCTGGTTGCAGAATATTTTTCTGAGGAATATGATTTGGAAAATTCCTTTGTTATTGGCGATCGGTTAACCGATATAGAATTGGCAAAAAACTTAGGAGCAAAAGGAGTCTTTATCAATGACAACACCAATCTAGGTACAGATGAAATTACTATAGAACGTGGCGAAATAGATAATTTTATTGCCTTAGAAACTAACGATTGGCAACGTATTTATGAATTTTTAAAATTTGAATGTAGAACAGCATCCATTAAACGAAAAACCAATGAAACAGATATAGAGATTAAACTAAACCTTGACGGTACAGGTAAAAGTACTATCGATACTGGCTTGGCATTTTTTGACCATATGTTAGATCAAATTGCTCGCCATGGTCAAATGGATTTAGAGATATCTGTTAAAGGAGATTTAGAAGTTGATGAGCATCATACCATTGAAGACACTGCAATTGCCTTAGGAGAAGTTTTTGCAATCGCTTTAGGGAACAAGCTAGGTATTGAACGCTATGGGTTTTGCTTGCCTATGGACGATTGCCTTGCTCAAGTAGCCATTGATTTTGGTGGTAGAAATTGGTTGGTCTGGGAAGCCGATTTTAAACGTGAAAAAATAGGTGAAATGCCAACCGAAATGTTTTATCATTTCTTTAAATCGTTTACCGATGGTGCAAAAGCAAATTTAAATATAAAAGCAGAAGGTAATAATGAGCATCATAAAATTGAAGCCATTTTTAAAGCCTTTGCCAAAGCAATTAAAGTGGCTGTAAAACGTGATACAGAAAAAATGATATTACCATCAACTAAGGGGGTGTTGTAGAACATTCTTTGTTATTCCTGCGGAGGCAGGAATCCATTGTGAAGAGTAACTAAATTGAATAAAATTCCTATTCCCGACTCTTAGGGGCAGGAATGACAAGTAGATATTAAATGAAAATTATAATTATTAATTACGGAGCAGGAAACATAAAAAGCATTCAATTCGCCATGCAACGGTTGGGTTATACTGCCATTTTAAGTAATGATGCGGCAGAGATTATAGCAGCAGACAAAGTGATTTTCCCAGGAGTAGGCGAAGCAAGTCATGCCATGAAAATGCTGAAAGAAACAGGCTTAGACCTGGTCATTCCTAAATTAAAACAACCTGTATTGGGTATTTGCCTAGGTATGCAGCTCATGTGTAATTCTAGTGCAGAAAACAACACTAAAGGCTTGGGTATTTTTGATGTTGATGTATTAAAATTCAGCAATAAAGTAAAAGTACCACAAATTGGGTGGAATGAAATTAGCCAGTTAAAAACGGACTTATTTAAAAATATTAAAGAAGACGCTTACATGTACACTGTGCATAGTTATTACGCTCCGTTATGTAATGAAACCATTGCAACAACAAATTATGAGCTAAACTATTCATCTGCCTTACAAAAAGATAATTTTTACGGCGTACAGTTTCATCCTGAAAAAAGTAGTTCATCAGGCGAACAGTTGTTACAAAATTTCTTAGAAATGTAAGAGTTATGCACTTTACTTTACTCCACCTCATTAAAAACCTTTCTTTTCAATCCAAAATATTGCCAAACAATACTTTTACTATGGTAATAGTTTGTAGTTTTATGTGTAGTGTGCTTACGCTTTTTAAGCATGGACGGTAAATACCAATAAAAACTAAAATGAGCTTTTATGATTGCCCAAGTATGCATGGGTTTTAGCTCTAGTATAAATTTAACACCCGCCAATCCGTCTAAAAATAAACGGATAAAAACAACAACAAAAAGCTTATTATTAGGAAGGTTTTTTACCAATGAAAATAAACTGTTTCTAAAGTTTAAATAGGTTTTTTTAGGATTCGATTCGTCTAATGTAGCTCCACCAACATGGTAAACCGCTGATGTTCCTACATAGTTGATGGTTGCTCCAAGGTTTCTTGCACGCCAACATAAATCTATTTCTTCTTGATGTGCAAAATAGTCTTCATCAAAGCCACCCAATTGATGAAAGACTTCAGAACGGATAAAAAAACAGGCACCAGAAGCCCAAAATATTTCAGTGGTATCGTTGTATTGTTGCTTGTCGGTTTCTAAGCTGTTAAACATACGCCCTCTACAATAAGGATAACCGTAAGCATCAATAAAACCACCACCAGCACCGGCATATTCAAACTTTGTTTTATCTTTAAAAGATAAAATTTTTGGTTGGATAATTGCAGTTTCTTTTGAAACTTTAAATTTAGCGATTATTGGCGTCAACCAACCTTTGGTTACTTCAATATCTGAATTTACTAAAGCATAAATATCAGCATCTATATGTTGAAAGGCATCGTTATAACCTTTGGCATAACCACCATTATCAGCATTCTGAATAATTTTTAATTGCGGATAATTGGTTTTGATAAATGCAATAGAATCGTCAGTAGAATTATTGTCAGCCACATACAGCTCAGCTTCATCACTGCTATATTTTATCAAGGCTGGTAAAAACTGCTCTAGGAGTTGTTTGCCATTCCAATTTAATATGACTACTGCTACTTTCAAAAATTTAGATTTGTTTAATTGCAAACATACTATAAATAGAGAAAACCATATCTATAATTGTTTTTTTGTCATAATTTTTAATTGATATAGGTCTTTTATCTTTTTAGAACCCATCTTAAGCTAGTATTCAGGTAAATCTTCTAAAAAAACATATTGTTCGTTTTCTATATCCATTTTACAAAAATAATGCTCCAATCCGTTACTTACCATCAGATAATTAGCATTAAGTTTTAAATTATAACGAGCAATTTGATCAAAAGCATCTTGAGTAATTTTTACTTTCGGAGCCTTACACTCAATAATTACATCTGGCAATCCTTTTTTATTGAAAATTAAAATGTCAAAACGTCTTTTTAAGGTATTGATGGTCAGTTGCTTTTCTACTGCAATAATTGATTTAGGATAACCCTTAACATCTATTAAAAAATGTAATATATGTTGACGCACCCATTCTTCTGGAGTAAGTACCACATCTTTTTTTCTGATGATATCAAAAATATACTGCTTATTTTCTTTACTTTTGATGTTTAAAGAAAATGATGGTAGGTTTAACTGTTGCACAAGTCAAAAATACAAAATTTTGAATGTTAAATCTTTCAATTTTTAATCTTTTAATCATTCATTGAGTGGAGCGTATCAATCAAATAGTTTCTGACATCAAATCTGGTAATATCAAACCTGTTTACTTTTTAATGGGTAATGAGCCTTATTATATTGATAAAATATCAGATTATATAGAAAAAAATGTCTTGACTGAAGAAGAGAGGGGTTTTAATCAGGTTATCTTGTATGGTAGAGATAGTAGTATTGAAAATATTGTTTCAAATGCCAAGCGTTATCCGATGATGGCTGAACGGCAAGTAATAATTGTAAAAGAAGCCCAAGATTTATCTCGTACTATTGAAAATTTAGTCAGTTATGTTGAGAATCCACAACCAACTACAGTATTGGTAATTTGTTATAAATACAAAACCTTAGACAAGCGTAAAAAGCTGAGTAAAATTATTAGTAAAAACGGATTGCTCTTTGAAAGTAAAAAATTATACGAAAACCAAGTAGGAGAATGGATTAGAAGAGTTTTGTCTGGTAAAGGATATCAAATTGAACCTAAAGCTGCACTGATGTTGGTTGAGTTTTTAGGTACTGACTTATCTAAAATTTCTAATGAATTGGATAAACTAATGATTGTTTTACCCAAAGATTCATTGATATCACCAATTCATATTGAAGAAAACATAGGTATCAGTAAGGATTATAATAATTTTGAATTGCGTAAAGCTGTAGGTGAGCGGCAAATTGTAAAAGTCAATCAGATTATTAATTATTTTAGTGATAATCCTAAAAATAATCCTTTAGTAGTTACTATTTCATTATTGAATAGTTTTTTTACACAATTATTGATTTATCATGGACTGTCAGACAAGTCAAAAATGAATGTTGCCAAAGCTTTGCGTGTAAATCCTTATTTTGTGGGTGATTATTTGAGTGCAGCACGTAACTATCCGATGCGAAAAGTGTCACAAATAATATCTTTATTAAGAACTGCAGATTTGAAAAGTAAAGGTGTTGGAGCTCAAAATTTAGCCACCAAAGACATACTAAAAGAGCTTTTGTTTAAAGTGATGCATTAAAAAAACGACTATGAAACAGCTATTAAAATTTCAATAATTTCTTTACCACTTTAATTTCTTTATCCTTTTTAAAAACGATAAAATACACGCCGTTTTTAAGTGAAGAAACATCTAAAGAATTATTTAATATAGGTGTTTTTAAAGGAATTTCTCTGCCAAAACTATCGTGTAAAATAATAGTATCATAATTCTCTAAAGTTGAACCTTGAATAGTAACCTTGTCGGATGCAGGATTCGGAAAAACTTTAATATCATCATTGTTTAATGAAGCTTTAAACATATCTAATGTCTTACTTTCTTCAACATTAAAATTTGCAAAACGTACCGTTTCATTTCTTATGTCATTAACCTCTTTTAAGTTCCTATACAACCCCCATTTCGGACGAATAAATTCAGCATCAGTCTTCCATGTTCTGATGGCATCTTTACTGAAATCAAACAGTATTTTATCATCATTAATTGATTTTATGGTAATTGTATAAGCACCAATTTCTCCGTAAGTAATCGTTTCAGAAACTTCAACCCATTGTCCTTTCAATAAAGATAGGTCAATAGATTTTAATGTAATTTGCTCATCCATTTCTGCATAACGTAATTGTAATTGATCCTTTTTACCTCTTACCGTAGACAATGTAAAAAGAGGAATTTCTTCTTCAGAACCGCCAACAGCTTTTAGCTGATGTATGTCCATTGCTTTTTTTGTTGATGCTAGAAAATTATCATTAAGTTTAAATTTCCAAGTATAAGTAACCGTTTCACCTTCTTTACCTAATAAGCTTTCTGGTGACTCAGCATCTAACTTTATTTTATGAAGGTATTTTTTAAAATTTTCACATTTATAGTTATCTGAGGCATTGTGCATTTCGAATTGAAAAACTGGACTATTGATATCCTCATCAAAAAACTCTTTAAAATGACCACCAAAATTTTCTTGGGTACATTCGTTTTTTGCCGAAAGATCTTTGTCTGCTACAAGGATAGAAGTAGAAATCTTACTAGGATTAACTGTGATTTGAGAATAATTAAATTGTAGTGTAAAGACACAACTTAAAATACATAAATTATACTTCTTCATGATAAAATAATACATTAGGGTGTTTCGAAGTAATTTATGCTACATATAGTATGGGTAAGTTTATGCTTGTTAATAAGTGCAAATGTATAAAATTATTATTTGTTATACTATCTAAGGTAGGTTAAATTTAATTATTATTTTTTAAGACACTTATTTTAAGTGTATTAAAATTATAATTTTATTTATTATTAACTGTAAAAACCATTGAATTGTCATCACTTATTAACAAGTTATGAATAGTGTTTTGAGTTATTAACAATTAAAACAACCTAAATATAAAACTAATTGCACCTAATTTTATTAGCCTACAGGCTAATATTCACTCATTATTAGTCTACAGGCTAATATTCATCAATTATTAGTCTACAGGCTAATATTTTTTGTATATTTGCACTGTACAACAAGCAAGTCAGAATTTATTAACGTTAAAAATGATAAATACTGTATTGCATGTAACCAATAAAAATAATACGTATACATTCATGAAAGCAGTAATTACAGGAGATTTAATTGACTCTACAAACTATAAACCACAAGAGTTAGATGGTATTCTCAATGTTATAAATACCGAGTTTGAAGATTTTCGTTCTACATATCAAACAGATTTTAAAATATTTAGAGGCGATAGTTTTCAGGGGGTGGTTTTAGACCCTACAGTAGCTTTAGACTTGGCGATGACAATAAAAACTACAGTAGGAAAAATAGTAATACAAGATAAAAAGTCATCTGGTCTAACCGATTTTAGAATAGCTATTGGTATTGGTGAAATTAATTTAAAACGAGATTCAATTTTAGAATCTAACGGTGAAGCTTTTCAATTTTCAGGAAAAACATTAGATACGATGAAAGGGGATTATCCGCGATTATTATTAAAAACAGCAGATAAAGATTTAAATAATCAATTCAATGTGTATTTCGGATTGCTTGATAGTATCACTAGTAAATGGAGTGTCGCATCTGCAGAAGTAGTTTATTATTTACATAAAGGAAAAAAAGAAACTGAAGCCGCAAAAATATTAGGTATCAATCAATCTGCAGTAAATCATCGTAAAAAAGCTGCCAACTGGGATGCTATTTCAATGTTATTAAAACGGTATAAAACGGTCGTAACTAATTATATAAGTAATGGAAACTAAACTGCTTATCTTATTACAGTTGTTTTTAGCTCATGTGCTGACTGATTTTGTATTTCAGAATACCAAAATGGTTGAGCACAAGCGTACTTATAAAGCAAAATCGTGGGTGTTGTATATGCACAGCTTATTGGCGGGTATATTGACTTATATTCTTTTGCAAGAGTGGACGCAGTTTTTAATGCCTTTCGGAATTATAATTACTCATTTTTTAATTGATTTATGGAAACTTCATAAAGAGAAAGACAATTTAAAATATTTTATAATAGATCAAATCTTGCATTTAATTATCCTTATTTTGGTATGGTTGTACTTAATTCAAGGCTTTTCGTCTGTTTTTCCTGCTATAGAAGCTTTCTTTTCATCTTCAAAACAATTGGCAATAGTAATAGGTTATTTACTGGTGATTTTTCCTGTCGGATTTGTTATTGGTAAAGCTACTGAGCGTTGGCAAAAAGAAATTGCAGAAGAAGGTGAGCAAAATAGTTTAAAAAAAGCTGGAAGATACATTGGTGTTTTTGAACGAATCTTGGTATTGACTTTTATTTTAATTAATAATTTTTCAGCTATTGGTTTTTTAATAGGAGCGAAGTCCATTTTAAGGTTCAGCGATACTAAAGGAGCGAGAAAACAAACAGAATATGTGCTTATTGGTACTTTAATGAGTTTTACCATTTGTATCGCTATTGGTTTGTTAATACGCTATATAATACATTAAGTTAATAAATAGATGGTAGAAAAAACACCCGAAGATAAAGTTTCATTTCAATATTCCTTTAAAGTTACCTTGCAAGATATTGACGATAGAAATCATGTAAATAACATGGTGTATCTGCAATGGGTGCAAGATGTTTCTGGTTTGCATTGGGAGTCTCTAGCTTCAAAGGAGCTTCAAGAAAGTGTAGTTTGGTTTGTGTTAAGACATGAAATTGATTATATAAACCAAGCTTATGCAAATGACACCATAAACGTTGTAACTTGGATAGATGATGCAGCTGGAGTTAAATCTACCCGAATTGTACATATCTATTGTGAAGATAAACTACTTTGCAAATGCAAAACCTCATGGTGTTTGTTAGACGCTAAATCATTAAAACCTAAACGAATTGATAATGATGTTTTGGCTATTTTTATGAAGTAAAACTAGAAATACGAAGACGGAAGTTTTTTAGCTCTTACTCTGAATTTCTTTAGCCACTTTTTGCACTTCATCTAAAACACGTAACAAATTACCACTCCATAATTTAGATATCTGATTTTCAGTATATCCACGTTTTACTAATTCAAGTGTAACATTAAATGTTTCTGAAGCATCTGACCAACCTTCAATACCACCTCCGCCATCAAAATCTGAACTGATACCTACATGGTCAATACCAATCAAATCCACCAAATAATCAATATGATCTACAAAGTCAGCTACATTAACATTCTCTGGAACATTTTTAGCTTTTGATAAATTTTTCTTAGCAATAGCCTTGGCTTTATATAAATTAGCATTGTATTTATCTTTATTAAGTTTGTCTAACTTTTTTATAGAATCTTTTTCTAGCCAAGTAAAACCTAAAGATTTCATAGCTTGTTTCTGTAAACTCTTTTCAAAATACGCTCTTTTATTACGTTTGTCTTTATTTAGATAGCCTTTAAAAGCAACTGCCTGAACGACCCCTTTTTTTTCTTTAATCATCTGTAAAAGGTCATCATTTAAGTTTCTACTATGATTACATAAGGCTCTAGCAGATGAATGTGATGCTATTACTGGTGCTTTTGATAATGCAATAGCTTGTTTATTAGCCTCAATAGATGGGTGAGACAAATCAATCATCATTCCATATGTATTCATTTCAACAATTACTTGTTTGCCCAATTCACTCAATCCATTATGGAGCCATTTATTATCTTTTTCACCAGTATTTGAGTCGGATAATTGACTATGACCATTATGTGCCAAAGACATATATCTAGCTCCTAAATCGTAAAATTTCTTAACATTAGCAATATCTGTACCAATTGGAAATCCATTTTCTACACCTATCATAGCAATTTTTTTGCCAGCTGCATTAATTCTTCTGACATCATTAGATGTTAGTGCCAATTCAATTTTTCCTGGGGCAATTTCTTCGGTTAATCTATGAATAGCATCAAATTTACTCATTGCATTGGCATAGGCTTTTTTATAACCTTCCTTTGTCAGTTTGCCTTGACCAGTATAAACTATAAACCAAGCCACGTCAAGACCTCCTTCTTCCATTTTTGGTAAATTTACTTGACTTTCTAAGCGTTGTGTATAATTTTTTGTTGCTATAAAATTCTTGACATTGATATCAACATGAGTATCTAAAGTAATGATACGTTCATGGATTTTTTTAGCATAAGTAAGCGTGTCTAATGTTTCTAGGTTAATTGAATCTTTCATAATTGCGAGGGAGTCTGTTTTTATTTTATTCTGATTGTCATCAGTATTAGGCTTTGGATTTTCTTTACATGCATATAGAAAAAAGAATAAAGTTAACATCAAGAAAGTTCTCATAATTAGGTTGTTTTTTTTGCTAAGATATTATTTTTTACCTTTGATTGCTAACAATATAAACTTATCACCATGAATTTTTCTAAAGCTATATTACTTTATTCTTTTGTAGGATTGTTATTATTAAGTTGTAATGACACTAAACCTGAAGACAAAACTATTGAATCTGTAAAAAAAGATACGATTGCTATTGCTGAACAAGAAGTAATTGTTCCTGATCAAAAACTGACAACAGAACAGCAAATTGCAGCAGCAGTATTGTCCGCCCCTGAAGAGACTAGAACAGGTGCAAAAGTATATGGATATGATAATGACGGTAAATTTATTACCTTACGTGAAGGTACAAATGAAATGATTTGTATTGCTGATGATATCAATAAAGACGGATTCAAAGCCGTAGTTATCATAAAGATTTAGAGCCTTTTATGGCAAGTGGCAGAGCTTTGAAAGCGAGTGGTAAATCTGGCCAAGACCTCATAAAATTAAGAGAAGTTGAAGCTAAAGATGGAAAAATAAAAATGGTAGAAAAATCTGCAACATTACACATTTTACAAGGGAATAAAGGTTGGTATGATGTTGAAAATAATAAAATAGTTAATGCGAATTATCGTTATGTGGTGTACATCCCATTTGCTACACAAAAAAGTACAGGTTTGAGTTTGAAACCAAATGCTCCTGGTCATCCTTGGTTGATGTTTCCTGGTACAGCTGGTGCTCATATTATGATTACACCTCCAGCAGGAAAATAATTTAAGATTGTTGCACTTTTTTACTAAAAAAAGTTTGTGACGGTATTCATTCGTTTATAGCTTTTGAAAAGTTAAGTTCTTAGTTGTTTTGTTACAATTTCATGTGTTTTTATGTAAAAACTTGCTGTTGAACATAGTAATATTAGACCAACTAATTTTAAATAATTCTTTATAAACTTTTATATTCGCATCATAATAAAAACGCATAAAATATAATTCAGGAATCATATGAGTAGTACATTATTTGATAAGGTTTGGGATACCCATGTTGTCCGAAAAATTAAAGGCGGTCCAGATGTTTTTTTTATCGACAGGCATTTAATTCACGAAGTTACAAGTCCCGTAGCATTTTTAGGATTGAAAGCTAGAGGTGTTAAAGTGATGGAACCACAGCGAACTTTTGCTACGGCAGATCATAATACACCGACAATCAATCAGCATTTACCTGTAAAAAACCCTCTTTCTGCGAATCAACTAAAAGCGTTGGAAGAGAATTCAAAAGAACATGGTATTCTTCATTGGGGATTAGGTCATAAGAGTAACGGAATTGTACATGTTGTAGGGCCAGAAAACGGAATTACATTACCAGGAGCTACAATTGTTTGTGGTGATTCACATACTTCAACTCATGGTGCTTTTGGTGCAATTGCTTTTGGTATTGGTACATCAGAGGTTGAAATGGTGCTCTCTACACAATGTATCATGCAACCAAAGCCTAAAAAAATGAGAATCAATGTAGAAGGTTCATTAGGGTTAGGTGTTACTCCTAAGGATGTTGCCTTGTATATCATTTCTCAATTGTCAACATCGGGTGCTACTGGTTATTTTGTTGAGTATGCAGGTACCGTTTTTGAAGAAATGTCAATGGAAGGTAGAATGACAGTCTGTAATTTAAGTATAGAAATGGGAGCTAGAGGAGGTATGATTGCTCCAGATGATAAAACTTACGAATATATTAAAGGCAGAAGATTTACACCAAAAGGTGAAGATTGGGATAAGGCAATGGAATATTGGAAAACGTTAAAAACGGATGAAGATGCTGTTTTCGATAAAGAATACACCTATAAGACTTCTGATATTGAACCTATGATTACCTATGGTACAAATCCGGGAATGGGAATGGGAATTTCAAATGCAATACCAACTTCTGATACCGTACAAGAAGGTAAGGCAACCTATGAAAAATCATTGAATTATATGGGGTATAATCAGGGTGATGCCATGTTGGGTAAAAAAATAGATTTTGTGTTTGTTGGGAGTTGTACTAACGGAAGAATAGAAGATTTTAGAGCTTTTGCATCTATCGTTAAAGGAAGAAAAAAAGCAGATCACGTCACAGCATGGTTGGTGCCTGGTTCTCATATTGTAGAAGCTAAAATTAAAGAAGAAGGACTTTTAGATATTATTAATGAAGCTGGTTTTGTTTTGAGACAACCAGGGTGTTCTGCTTGTTTGGCGATGAATGATGATAAAATTCCTGCTGGTAAATATTCAGTGAGTACTTCAAATCGAAATTTTGAAGGTAGACAAGGCCCAGGTTCTCGTACTTTATTAGCGAGTCCGCTTGTTGCAGCAGCAGCAGCAATCACAGGGAAAGTAACCGACCCTAGAGAATTTTTAAATTAATAGTACTCTATTAAAGCAAATAACACAATGGCATACGATAAATTCAATATCTTACAATCATCTGCATATCCGTTACCGATAGAAAATGTAGATACAGATCAAATAATACCAGCTCGATTTTTAAAAGCAACAGAACGTAAAGGTTTTGGAGACAATCTTTTTAGAGATTGGAGATACAATGCTGATGGCAGCTTAAAAGAAGATTTTCCTTTAAACGATTCTAAATACAGTGGTAAAATACTTGTAGGAGGTCGTAATTTCGGTTCAGGATCTTCACGAGAGCATGCAGCTTGGGCTGTTTATGATTTCGGATTTAGATGTGTGATTTCAAGCTTTTTTGCTGATATCTTTAAAAATAATTGCTTAAACATTGGCGTTTTGCCTGTTCAAGTAAGTGAAACTTTTGCAAAAGAAATTTTTGCAGCGATAGAAGAAGACCCTAAAACTGAGATAAAAGTAGATTTAGATAATCAGACAGTTACCTTGATAGCTACTGGTAATTCAGAACCTTTTGATATCAACTCCTACAAAAAAGAGAATATGTTAAATGGCTATGATGATATTGACTACTTACAAAACATCAAGTCCGAAATTCAAGAATTTGTAAAGACAAGACCTTTTTAAAATTTTATTGACCTTATTATTACCTCTCAAATGACCAAACGGAAAATAGAAATCATGGATACTACGCTACGCGATGGAGAACAAACCAGCGGCGTATCTTTTTCTGCATCAGAAAAATTAACTATTGCTCAGCTTTTGTTATAAGAATTGAAAGTTGATAGAATAGAGATTGCATCAACTAGAGTTTCAGAAGGTGAGTATCAAGCTATAAAAAGCATTACTAAATGGGCTAAAACTAAAGGTTATCTTGATAAGGTTGAAGTATTGTCATTTGTTGACAATGGACTATCCATCCAATGGATGGTAGAAACTGGGGCAAAAGTGCAAAATTTACTAACTAAAGGTTCTTTAAACCATCTCAAATATCAATTAAAGAAAACACCAGAACAGCATTTTTCTGAAATAAAAAATGTAATTGAATTGGCACAAAAAGAATCGATTGCTACCAATATTTATTTAGAAGATTGGAGTAACGGTATGAAAAATTCTAGAGCTTATGTTTGTCAGTATTTAGATTTTATAGCTACACAACCCATACAAAGAGTGTTACTTCCGGATACTTTAGGTGTTTTGTCACCTCAAGAAACTTCTGAGTTTTTAACATATATTCGTGCTAAATATCCTGAAATGCATATTGATTTCCATGCTCATAATGACTATGATTTAGGGGTTACCAATGTCTTAGAGGCTGTGAAAGCTGGAGTTAACGGATTACACCTTACAGTAAACGGAATGGGTGAGCGAGCAGGTAATGCTCCTTTAGCTAGTGTTGTTGCAGTAATTAATGACTTTTTACCAGAAGTAGAAATCTCTGTAAATGAAAAAGCCTTATATAAAGTAAGTAAATTAGTTGAGACTTTTTCAGGATTTAGAGTGCCTGTAAACAAACCTGTTTTAGGCGGCAATGTGTTTACACAAACTGCTGAAATACATGCAGATGGGGGTAGTAAGAAAAACTTATACTTTAATAATTTATTACCTGAAAGATTTGGTAGAAAACGTACTTATGCTTTAGGAAAAACTTCAGGAAAAGCAAATATTCAAAAGAATTTGCAAGAATTAGGATTGCAATTGAATGATGCCGATATTTTAAAAGTTACCCAACGTATTATTGAATTGGGCGATAAAAAAGAAGTAGTCACTAAAGAAGACTTGCCCTATATTATTTCTGATGTTTTAGATAGTAATATTTACGAAGAAAAGATTCTTATTGAGTCTTATGTGTTGACTCATGCAAAAGATTTGCAACCATCTACTACTATTTCTGTAAAAATTGATGGTGAAATTATTGAAGCACACGCACATGGTGACGGACAATTTGATGCTTTTATGAATGCATTAAAAAAAGTCTATAATAGTAAAAAAATGGAATTACCTGTGCTTACAGATTATGCAGTGAGAATACCGCCAGGCTCAAGTTCTGATGCTTTATGTGAAACGGTTATTACTTGGAAAACTTCAGAGAAAACATTTAAAACTAGAGGTTTAGATTCTGATCAAACCATATCTGCTTTAAAGGCTACTCAAAAAATGTTAAATATTATTTAGGTTTTTAACATTTACCTATTGATTTTTTCACTATATTGATACCTCTTTATTGTCGTAATGATAAAGATGCAAAAAAAATCAATTATGGATACAAAAAAATATAGCAAGACCTTAGAAAAAATAGTTGCATTTTTAGTTTTATTTATAGCAGTAATACCTTTGCATGCACAAAACAACCAAGATAATGACTATTTAGAATACAGTGGAGTAGTAGTTGATGCTAGTTCAGAGAGACCTTTAGTCTTTGCAACACTTTCTGTTAATGAAACAAATATCAGTACAATCACCAATTCTGATGGTGAATTTTCATTGAAAATTCTTAAAGATATGCCAGATGCTGTGATTACTATTTCCTATTTAGGGTACATGCAAAAAGAAATTCCTGTTCTTGAGTTTACATCAGAAAATAACAGCATCAAATTAAAAAACGCAACAGTTGCTTTAAATGAAGTGAATTTAACCTTACCAAAAGATGCAAAAACATTAGTTAAAACTGCTTTAAAGAAGAGAGCTGAAAATTATGTAAATCAAGAAGTGTTAATGACTGCATTTTATAGAGAAACTATAAAAAAACGTAAAAAAAATGCATCTTTAGCTGAAGCAATTGTTAAAATTCACAAACAACCTTATGCCTCATCAAAAAAAGATAATATAGAACTGTTTAAAGCTAGAAAAAGTACTGATTATAAAAGGTTAGATACAGTGGCTTTAAAATTACAAGGCGGACCTTATAATCCACTTTACATTGATTTAATGAAGTATCCTAATTATATTTTTACGAAAGATATGATTGACTTTTATAGTTTTAGTTTTGCTCCTTCAACCACAATAAATGGCAAGATTATATTTGTAGTTAAATTCAAGCAATTAAATCAGATTGAAGAACCATTATATTACGGTAAATTATTTATTGATGCAGAAACCTCTGCATTGAGAAGTGCTATTTATAATTTGAATGTAGAAAATAGGATATTAAGTAGTCAGTTATTTGTGCGTAAAAAACCAAAAGACATTCTTGTATATCCAATAAATGCTGCTTATAGAGTTGATTATAGAGAAAAAGATGGAAAATGGTATTATGGTTATGGTAATGTTCATCTGACTTTTAAAATAAAACGAAAACGTAAATGGTTCAACTCTACATATTCATTAACAAGTGAAATGGCTGTTACCAATTGGGAGATTAATACGAGTAATGAAAAGTTAAAAAACAAAGATAAATTTAAAAAATCTACAATTATTAGTGATGAAATAACAGGTTTTAGTGATCCAGAATTTTGGGGAGCATATAATGTTATTGAACCTGAGAAATCTATAGAATCTGCTATCAATAAAATTAAACGACAATTAAAGAAAGCTGAAAAGAATGAAGATAGTTAGTATTTAACGAAATGGATATTATTATAGGTCAATATAAAGACCACGTAGGGAACATGGGACTGTCATACTCAGACTCCGATAATAGCGGCA
>DOIV01000109.1:0-3546 GCA_003511845.1 Flavobacteriaceae bacterium
TAAGCTATTCCCTGAAAGGGATGTGTATAAAAACATGGGACGAAGTCCTATGATGAATGAGGATGAAGTCTTAAGCAAAGTACATGGATACCATACTAATAGCCCTGAAGGGGCGACATATACCTACTTCAAACTAGCAAAACTCTCTTCTAAGGTTTTTATTTTTAGCACAGCATCTGCTTCCTTTTTTCGTTCAATTTCAATGACTTTATCAGGAGCATTATTTACAAAACGTTCATTTGATAATTTATTTTGAACTGATGTTAAAAATCCTTTGGTATAGTTCAACTCCTCTTCTAATTTTTGTTTTTCAGCCTCCACATCAACAGTTTCACCAAATGGAATAAAGTATTCATTAGAATGGATACGGAAAGACAAGGTATTGTCTATTTTATTACTCGTTTCATTGATTTCAGAAACATTACATAGTTTTTTAATAATAACATCAAAATCGGCATTAAATCTTTCCTTTTTTGAAACAAACAACTCTAATTGCTCTTTAAAAGAAATATTCTTCTCTTTACGTATATTACGTATGGCAGAAATAACCTCAGCAGTATACTCAAAGTCTGTAATGATTTGTTTGTTGAATTCTGTCAACACAGGATTTCTAGAAACAATCAATGCCTCCTCTACTTCTCTATCTGAAATTTGATGCCAGATTTCTTCTGTTAAAAATGGCATAAAAGGATGCAATACCTTTAAGATATTTTCAAAAATAATGATTACAGCATCAAAAGTTTGTTTATCTATTGGTTGTTGGTAGGCCGGTTTCACCATTTCTAATAACCATGAACAGAAATCATCCCAAATTAATTTATAGGTCGTCATCAACGCATCTGATAATCTATATTTTGAAAAATGATCTTCTATCTCAGCAAAAGCTTCCTGAAATTTTGCTTCATACCATTCTAAAGCAATTTTACTAGTTGCTGGTTGTTCAATTTCACTACTTACCTCCCAACCACTTACCAATCTGTAAGCATTTACTATTTTATTAGAAAAGGCTTTACCTTGTTGTAATTTAGACTCGTCAAATAATAAATCATTACCTGCACCAGAACTCAACAAGAGCATTCCAGCACGTACTGCATCTGCACTATAATCTTCAATCAACTTTAATGCATCAGGTGAATTTCCTAATTGCTTAGACATTTTTCGTCCTTTGTCATCACGGACTATCCCTGTAAAGTATACATTTTCAAAAGGTTTTTCATTTCTAAATTCATAACCTGCAAAAATCATTCGGGCAACCCAAAAGAAAATAATATCTGGCCCAGTAACTAAATCGTTTGTTGGATAGTAATAGTTTATTTCTTCATTATCAGGATTCCTAATTCCGTCAAAAACAGAAATGGGCCATAACCATGACGAAAACCAAGTGTCAAGAGCGTCATTGTCTTGTTTAAGGTCTTTAGCAGTTAGGCTTTGATTTTTGGTTTTTTCAATCGCTAATTTTAAAGCTTCTTCTTTGTTTTCAGCAACTACAAAATTTGCTGCACCATCACCGTAATAATAGGCAGGAATTTGTTGTCCCCACCACAATTGACGAGACACATTCCAATCTCTAATATTTTCTAACCAATGTCTATAGGTGTTTTCTATTTTTTTAGGATACAGTTTAATATCACCATCTTCTAACACAGCTTTTAAGGCAGGTTTCACCAAATTTTCCATTTTCAAAAACCATTGATCTGACAATCTAGGTTCAATCACAGCTTTGGTTCTTTCTGAAGTTCCCACTTTATTGATGTGATTTTCTACTTTTGGCAAACAGCCTAAAGTTTCTAATTCTTTAGAAATTTCTTTGCGAACTACAAACCTATCCTTACCTTGATAATGCAATCCGAAACTATTTAAAGTAGCATCATCATTAAAGATATCAATGACTTCTAAGTTATGTTTGTCACCTAAAGCTTTATCATTCATATCATGAGCTGGCGTTACTTTTAAACAACCTGTCCCAAATTCTACATCAACATACTCATCTTCAATAATTGGAATTACTCTATTACAAATTGGCACTATGGCTTTCTTACCTTTTAAATGTGTAAAACGCTCATCATTAGGGTTGATACAAATAGCAGCATCACCTAAAATGGTTTCTGGTCGGGTTGTAGCAACTGTAAGCACCTCATCTGAGCCTTCAATTTTATAATTGATATAGTATAGTTTTCCGTTTTTTTCTACATACTCTACTTCTTCATCAGATAAGGTTGTTTTTGCTTCAGGATCCCAGTTCACCATTCTGTACCCTCTATAAATCAATCCTTTATTGTACAGATTAACAAAGGTTTTGATGACTGCTTCAGACATGTCATCATCTAAGGTAAACTTGGTTCGATCCCAATCACAAGAGCAACCTAGCTTTTTTAATTGCTCTAAAATAACACCTCCATATTCATCAGTCCAATCCCAAGCGTGTTTTAAAAATTCTTCACGTGTCAAATCATTTTTATCAATACCTTGTTCTTTTAACTTGGCTACAACTTTAGCTTCAGTAGCAATAGAAGCGTGATCAGTACCTGGTACCCAACAAGCATTTTTACCTTGCAACCTTGCACGTCTTATCAACACATCTTGTATGGTATTGTTCAACATATGTCCCATATGCAAAATACCAGTGACATTTGGCGGCGGAATTACAATAGTATAAGGCTCTCTATCATCTGGTGTAGAATGAAAATAATTATTTTGCATCCAGTAGTCATACCACTTTTTTTCTACTTGTTTTGCATTATATGTTTTGGTAACACTCATGTTTTGGCATCGTTTTTGAAATCAGTTTACAAAGTTACAATTATTACGATATTTCTATAGCAATATATTTTAAATATATTCGTTCTATTTTTTAACTGAAAAGAGTATCTTTGAACAACAAAAATCAAATTATTTAAAAATGAAAAAATTAGCATTATTATTATTTATCGGATGCATTAGTTTATCAATCAATGCTCAAGAAGCAACAAAAGTAACGGATCCAAACGCTGCAAAATTCAAATTTGAAACCAAAACCGTTGATTTTGGCACAATTGAGCAAGGTTCTGAAAGAGTACGAGTATTATCATTTACTAATGTTGGTAAATCGCCTTTAATTATTTCTAATGTTAAAGGAAGTTGTGGCTGTACAGTGCCATCTGTACCTAAAGAGCCAATTATGCCTGGAGCATCTGGTGAAATAACCGTAAATTATGATACCAACAGAATCGGACAAATATCAAAAACAATAACTATTTCTTCGAATGCAGATAGACCTTCTATTACCATTCCAGTTAGAGGAAAAATAAACAAGAAAAGTAGTATTACTATTTTAGAAGAACATGAAAAGAGTATGCTTTCTAATGAGAAGAAGAACTAAATTTAGAATACAATAATACAAATACTAAAAAAAGCGACTTAATGAGTCGCTTTTTTTATAACATTTTTTAAGTCTAAACTCCTAAAGTAATTCTTTTCCATTACGTTCTACCAACAGTTTTATTTTTTTACCTTCTTTGCTTGAAAACAAATATGTAATTTCTTGCAACTTATAATTGTAAGCTGTAT
>DOIV01000109.1:3887-8299 GCA_003511845.1 Flavobacteriaceae bacterium
TAAGTAATACATCACCTTTTATTAGTCCTGCTAAAGCTGCGGGCGAATCTTTTCTCAACTCAACAATCTTATATGAGGGTTTTAATGCGTAAATATAACTATAAAGCATTTGTACTGTTGATTGATTATTCGGATTAGTATCATCAGTACCTAACAAAGCTGTTTGTCTTTCCTTTACCAATTTACTGCCATTATAAGCCAACTCGATACCACTCATATTATATAAAAATGGCGTTTTATAATATTTTGAAGGTCTTTTAATAGTTAATTTTTTATTTGGATAATCGTAAATAATCAAAAAACGCTTTAATATTTCTGAGCCTATAGAGCCATTTCTATCCGTATGTTTATAAGCATCTTCAATAGAATTAAAATCCGGATATGCAACATTAGCATCCATTAAGGTATAATTACCTAAAGAAATCTTTTTTATTTTACTTCGTTTACCATAAATATTACCACTTAATCCTCTACCCAAATAATCATTAAAATGATTATCAGGTACTGATATATCAATACTTGATTGATCAAACAACCATAATGCGTCACTTCCACCAGAATCTATCAATAACTTTACGGGTATCTCTTTACCAACATCAACTGTGGCATAGATATAAGGTTTGTTTTTGTAAAAATGCAAGTCAAAATCTACACATTTTTTACATTTTTTATACTTGTAAGTATCAGGGTTAGAAAACTTAACCCTTTTAGAGCCATAATTTATCTCAACAATAAAATCTCTAAATAAATCGCCTCCTATAATACCATTAATGTCCATTCCCAATCTAGATGACAAATCAAATTCTTTACTGTAAATGGCATAAACCATATGTTTGTCATTAAAAATTTTACCCAATTTAAAAGTATTATTTCTTGATTTAATGGCGTCTATACGTCCCCCTTCACCCAAGCCACTTAATCTAATTTGTTCAATGTTTTTAAGGTTTAAAGAATCTTCTAATTTTAAATTGAGTAATAAAGAATTATCGACACCTGTATCTAATAAAAAATTTAGTTCCTCTCCGTTGACCTCTATAGGAATGATAATTAAATTGTTCATTGGTTTAAAGAATAAGGTATAGCTATCCTTTCCTCCAAGAATATTAAACCTATCTTGAGCAAAGCTATTCGAAAAAAATAATAGCAATAAAACGATATGTAAACACCTTATTTTGAAACGCATACAAACAATATTTCTTTAAAAATACAAAATAAATCAATACAATTTCTTATAAATTCGAAATTTAACTTTTAAAACATAGAATGAAATTCTTTAAATTGAATAAAAATTTGCAATTTTGTTATAAATATTTATTTCTATGCCTAAAGTATCTCGCAAGGGGAAATTAATGCCTCAATCTCCAATTAGAAAGTTAGTTCCTTTTGCCGAAAAAGCTATAAAATCAGGAAAGACAATATACCATTTAAATATAGGTCAACCCGATATTAAAACTCCAAAAATAGCTTTAGAGGCTATTAAAAATAATACGATAGAAATTTTAGCCTATTCAAGGTCTGAAGGTTCTGAAACCTATAGAAAAAAAATTGCTAACTATTATAGCAAACATAGTATTGAGGTGAATCACAATCAAATTATAGTTACTACTGGCGGTAGCGAAGCTTTACTATTTGCATTTGGTAGCATTATGGATGTTGATGATCAAGTGATAATCCCTGAACCATTTTATGCCAATTATAACGGGTTTTCAACTGCCTCAGGTGTAAAAATTGTACCTGTTGTGTCGAAAATTGACAATAATTTTGCCTTACCTCCTATTGAAGAGTTTGAAAAACTAATTAGCAAAAAAACTAAGGCAATATTGATATGCAACCCTGGAAACCCAACTGGATACTTATATTCAAAAGAGGAAATTCAAAAACTAGCAGCGATTGTTAAAAAGCACGATTTATTTTTAATTGCTGACGAAGTGTATAGAGAATTTACCTATGACGGACTAGAACATTATTCTATCCTACAAGAAAAGAGCATAGAAGATCATGCCATTGTCATTGATTCCGTTTCTAAACGCTACAGTATGTGTGGTGCAAGAATTGGTTGTTTGGTTTCTAAAAATTCAGACCTTATTGCAACAGCTTTAAAGTTTGCACAAGCACGATTGAGTCCGCCTACCTTTGCTCAAATAGCCTGCGAGGCAGCTTTAGACACTCCACAAAGTTATTTTGATAATGTAATTACAGAATACGTGGAAAGAAGAGACACTTTAATTAATGAATTACAAAAAATTGAAGGCATTAAAGTGGGGACACCCAAAGGAGCTTTTTATTGTATTGTAGAATTACCTGTTAAAAATACAGATCATTTTGCTCAATGGCTTTTAGAAGATTTTGATGTAGAGGGTGAAACTATAATGGTTGCTCCAGCTGCAGGATTTTACTCTTCTCCAAATGTAGGATTGAACCAAATCAGGATTGCTTACGTTCTTAATAAAGAAAGTTTAATCAAATCGGTTCATATTTTAAAAGAAGCCTTAAAAGTATATCAAGACTAATGCAAATTCAAACAAACATATCTCTAAAACCCTACAATACTTTTGGCATAGATGTAAAAGCTTCAAGGTTTATAAACATTACTAGTTTGGACATTTTAACAGAACTAGTTAATAATGAAAAAGATTTTTTTATTCTTGGTGGAGGTAGTAATTTACTATTGACAAAAGATATTGATAAGCTTGTAGTCCATATTAATTTTAAAGGAATAAAAGTTATAGAAGAATTTGATAATTCTGTTTTGGTACAGGTTGCTGCTGGTGAAGTTTGGCATGAATTTGTGCTGTGGTGTATAGACCATGATTTTGGAGGTGTAGAAAACCTATCGCTAATACCTGGTAATGTTGGTACGGCACCTATACAAAATATTGGTGCTTATGGTGTCGAATTTAAGGATACTGTAGTAAAGGTTGAAGCTTTACATATAGAAACTGGAGAAGTTCGGATTTTTAAGAAAGACGAATGTCATTTTGGTTATCGAAATTCCGTTTTTAAAAATGACTTGAAAGGTGACTATATTATTACCAATGTAATTTTTAAACTTTCAAAAAACAAGCATACCCTGAATAGTTCTTATGGTGCAATACAAGCGGAATTGGCAAAAAACAACATTAGTGAGCCAACAATTAAAGCTATTTCAGATGCTGTAATTGCCATTAGACAAAGTAAGTTACCAGACCCTAAAAAAATTGGAAATAGTGGTAGTTTCTTTAAAAATCCAGTCATTTCAAAAAGTGAATTTGAAAAATTACAGGAAAAATTTCCAAATACACCTTTTTACGAAGTAAAAAGTGAAAATTCTGAAATCTCAATTCTAAAATCTGAAATTCTATATAAAGTGCCTGCTGGTTGGATGGTAGAGCAATGTGGTTATAAAGGCAAACGCTATGGTGATGCAGGAATTCATAAAAACCAAGCCTTAGTATTAGTCAATTATGGCAATGCAACAGGTAAAGAAATACTTGATTTATCAAAACGCATTCAAAAATCAGTTTTTGAAAAATTTGGAATTGCTATTGAAGCAGAGGTAAATATTATTTGATATTATTGCTTTTTTAAAATTAAAAAACACGAGGATTATCTATAGATAAACTATAACTGATGCTTAGCTATAAATTCCTTCACCAATAACATCATATCTTTTTCAGCTGTTTTTGCTGCTACTTGTACTGCTTCATGTGATACTTTTTCTACTTGGCCTTCCAAGCCCAAATCAGTAATTACAGAAATACCCAGACAATTCATACTCATATGTTTTGCAACAATAACTTCTGGCACAGTACTCATACCCACAGTATCTGCTCCCATAGCCTTGACCATTACATATTCAGCTGGTGTTTCAAAAGTTGGGCCTTGCAAAGCCAAATACACACCTTCTTGAATACCGATTTTATGCTGCTCAGCTATGGCTTTAAATTCAGCTATCATTTTTAAATTATAAGACTCATGCATATCAACAAAACGAACCCCAAAACGTTCATCGTTCACACCTCTTAAAGGGTGCTCAGGCATCATATTGATGTGATCTGTAATGACCATAACATCACCTACTTTAAATTTTGGATTTACTCCTCCAGAAGCATTTGAAACAATCAAATTTTCTATACCTAAAAATTTAAATACACGAATAGGAAAGGTCAACTCTTGCATAGTCCACCCTTCATAATAATGAAAACGCCCTTGAAGAGCTACTACTTTTTTACCTGATAAAGTTCCGTAAATTAAATTCCCAGAATGTCCTTTTACTGTAGAAGTAGGAAAATTAGGTATTTCATTATAAGGAATACTTACTTTGACATCAATAATTTGCGTTAGACTACCTAAACCTGTACCTAATACTATTCCGTATGCTGGCTTGTCAAACCCTTTATCCTTTAAAAAGCTAACTGTTTCTTGTACTTTGT
>DOIV01000252.1 GCA_003511845.1 Flavobacteriaceae bacterium
AGTCCTAAACAACAAGCTACTGGTACTATTGATGGTGTTAGCATTACTATTGATTATAGTGCACCAAGTGTAAAAGGCAGAACCATTTGGGGAGATTTAGTAAAGTACGATAAAGTATGGAGAGCTGGTGCAGATAAAAACACCACCTTTTCTTTTGATAAAGATGTTACCATTAACGGTAAAGATTTGCCCGCTGGTAAATACGGTTTCTTTATCATACCGAATGAAAAAGGTGATTGGACAATTATTTTTAACACAAAAAATGATAGTTGGGGTGCTATGAAATACAAAGAAAAAGAAGATGCTCTTCGTGTTAATATTACCCCTACAATTACAGGAGAAAATCAAGAGCAACTATTTTTTGGGGTGATGGATAGTATTCTTTTTTCTTGGGAAAAAGTTTCACTTAACATTAAAGTAGCTGCTAAATAACTTTTTTTATTTTGAAATTATAAATTTTAAGACTGTCTGAAAAGGCAGTCTTTTTTATTGCTTAATCTCTTCTATTTCTTCTTTCAAAAATGTTTGAATAATCATTGCAATCACCATAACCAGTGCACAACCTACAAAATTCAACCATAAATAAGGTAAATTGATATATTCATATTTATCTAATAAAAAGAGTCCTATAATCATAGCCTGAGTGATAAGTCCAGCTATAAAAACAGCATTCCCTTTTACAAACTTGATAAAGAAAGCCAATAAGAACATACCTAATACATTACCATAAAAGATTGAACCGATAATATTAACCAATTGTATCAAATTATCAAATAAATTGGCAACACTCGCAACTAAAATAGCTATAACACCCCAAAGCAAGGTAAACCATTTAGACATGGCTAAAAAGTGTTCATCACTGCGTTCTCCTTTAATGTTTCGCTTGTACAAATCAATTGCTGTCGTAGAACCTAATGCATTCAATTCTGAAGCTGTTGAAGACATGGCTGCAGATAAAATAACCGCCAACAACAAGCCAATCAAACCTCTTGGTAAATTATTTAATATAAAATGAATAAACACATAATCTTTATCATTGGTTTCAATCTTAGTATTCGCTTTACCAATAACCTGCTTTGCTTCTACTCTTAAGTTTTTATCTAAATATTCCAGTTCTTTAATTCGCTCTCTACCTAAGGTATTTATCGGATTTGAAGCCAATTGTAATTGCAACACACTTTTTTCATCTTCAATTTCTTTATGTACAGATTCAAGTATGCCATATTCTTCAGCATAAATAGTTTTTTCTATAGCTTTTTTTGCTTCTGGATTAAAATGTAAAGGCGTTGGATTGAATTGATAGAATACAAAAACCATAACACCAACCAGTAAAATAAAGAATTGCATCGGTACTTTTAGCAATCCGTTAAAGAGCAATCCCATTTGCATTTCTTTAATAGATTTACCTGACAAATACCGTTGCACTTGACTTTGATCTGTACCAAAATACGAGAGCATTAAAAATGTACCACCAATCAGACCTGTCCAAATGGTATACCTATTATCCAAATCGAATGAAAAGTCAATAATATCCATCTTACCACTTGCACCAGCAATTTCTAAAGCTTTGGTAAAGGTAATTTCTTCTGGCAAATAACTTAAAATTAAATAGAAGGCGATAAACATTCCTGCAAAAATTACTGCCATTTGGTGTTTCTGCGTTACACTAACTGCTTTTGTACCTCCAGAAACTGTGTAAATAATTACGAGTACTCCAATACTAACATTGAGCGTAATCAAGTCCCAACCTAAAACAGCCGACAAAATAATGGCTGGGGCAAAAATGGTAATACCTGCTGCCAATCCTCTTTGAATCAAAAATAAAATTGCTACTAAGGTTCTGGTTTTTAAATCGAAACGAGTTTCTAAATATTCATAAGCCGTATAGACCTTTAATCGATGGTAGATTGGTATAAATACTAAGGAAATGATGACCATTGCTATTGGCAATCCGAAATAAAATTGCACAAAACCCATTCCGTCATGAAAAGCTTGACCTGGTGTTGATAAAAACGTAATTGCACTGGCTTGAGTTGCCATAACAGATAAACCTATAGTCCACCATTTTGACTGATTCCCACCTCGTATAAAATCATCAACATTCTTACTGCCTCTAGTTTTCCAAACGCCATATAATACAATAAATAATAAAGTACAAATTAATATTATCCAATCGAGTTGCTGCATTTAGTTGAAGTATTGCATTAAAAAATAAAACAGCACTATGTACACTGCATTAGCGATGAGGACAATGGTATAAGATGATTTCCACTGGTATTTTTTAGAATCCATATCTTATTATTTACTTTTATTTTTACCTATTGAAAGCATATTTGCAAATAATTTATAAGCTCCAGGCACACCTGCTGGCAATTCTCTAAAAAAGCTCAAACCTGTATAGATAAAGTAACCTTTACCATATTTGGCTACTAATAAACTTCCTTTTTTGGCAGATTCTCCCTTGTCGTGCATTGATAGTAGTGGCGTAAACTCTTTTGCCCATTTATCAGGGAAATACAAACCACGCTCTTGTATCCATCCATTAAAATCACTCTCATTTATTATATTGGGTAGATTCAACAATTCGTGGTCTTTAGCTAAAAATTTTACCTTAGCATCTTCTTCAACCACTCTATCGCGTGATAATCTTAGTGAAAATGGAGCAACTTCATCTACTTTTAATCCTCTACTGGTATTGTATTGTACAATTAACGTTCCGCCATTTTCTGTATATTTATGTAATTCTTTTTGATAGAAAGTCGCCTTGTTATCAACATTATAAGTCCGTATTCCTAAAACCACAGCATCAAATTTCTTTAAATTAGTTGCTTTTATATCCTTTTCATTCAATTCAACAACGGTATAACCTATATGACGTAAACTAGCAGGGACTTGATCACCTGCACCTTGAATATAACCAATTAAATTCCCTTTCTTCTTGATATCTAATCGCACTACTTTTGCTTCAGAAGCCATTAAAATAGTTTGTTTAGGGATATGATTGTAATCAATTTCAATCAGTTCTTGGCTATAATCTACACCATCAACTTTAACAATAGGAGAAATAAACCCTTCGCTTTGATTGTCTGGCGGACTTAACATAAAAACAACCGTTTTTTCTTCACCTTTTTTAGCAATGGAAAACTCAACTTTTTCTGGACTTACCTCCCAATCATTAGGTGTACATAAAATAATTGAACCTTTAATATTGTCTTTTGAAGATCGGATAGTTATAGGTATTTCTTTAGCATTACCAGTTTCAAAAATTGTAACTTTATTAGCAATACTGGCGGTAACTTTAGGTAAAATCTCAAAGGATTGATATACTTCCCCTTTTACGGGGTCATTATATTTAAAAATCACATCTTTTTGATAGTCAACAACGTACCCGTTTATATCTAAACTAAAATTTACCTTTATGTTTTTTGGGGTTTCAGGGTCTCCAATTAAATTAGTATCTGCAACACTATACATTCCCAAAGTACTTTGTTGATTTAACCAATAGGAATTGGTCGAATGAATATCTACTGGTATTACACCTTTTAAAGTTAGACTTTGGTTTTTATTATTTTGTAGAACAACTGTTGAATTATCAGAAATATCCAGAGGAAGAATCTGTACATTCTTTAATTTGACATTTTGTGTGCTTCTATTTATCGCATCTATAGAAAATGAGACTTCTTCTGAAGGATAAGCACTTGGCTGACTTGAAACCGCTTCTAAATACAAACCTGAACATGCTAAAATAATTTCTTTAATTTCTTTAGATTTTATCGCTTTCCAATGCTCATCTTTTAAGTCAGAAATTAGCTGAGAGGCTTTTAGTAAATTAGGAATACTTGCTGAAGGGTTTTTAAAATCAAAATTACTTTCTACTTTCTTTAATAACTGTCCTATTTCTGCACCACCTACTACTCTACTCCAAGTCGTATCAATACCTTCAAAAACATTCCCATTACTTGGGAATTCTCCTTTAACCAATTCAATATATTCTTTTTGTTCTCCTCTAGTCCCTGTATTACCAAAACCTTGTGATTGATGTTGGCTTCTACTCAACGCTGCTATTTCAGTGTTTGACAATCCGCTTAACGGATAAAAAACACCTGTATCAAAACTCAACATTTTTGATTTATCGGCTCTATCAAATTTCTCTTTACTACTATAAAACCAACTTGAAGTATTAAAAAATAGTCGTTTTGGCTGCCAAGGCTTATACAAATTATGGCTTTTAAAAGTTGTATCTCCAACTAAATCGAAAGCTTCTGAGCTTAATAATGCAGATGATGTATGGTGTCCGTGCGTTTTTCCTGCAGATTCAGTATTAAATCTATTGATAATTACATCTGGCTTAAACTTTCTAATAATACTGACCACATCTTTTAAGACTTCATCTTTGTTCCAAATCTCTAAAGTTTCATCAGGATGTTTAGAATAACCAAAATCTTTAGCTCGGGTAAAGAACTGTTCTCCTCCATCAATTCTACGTGCAGCTAATAACTCTTGAGTTCTAATAACACCTAATAATTCTTTCAGTTCAGAACCAATTAAGTTTTGACCTCCATCACCTCTAGTAATTGACAAATAGGCAGTTCTAGCTTTTACTTGATTTGAAAAATAAGAAATTAATCGAGTGTTTTCATCATCAGGATGTGCTGCTAAATACAATACCGAACCCAAAAAATTTAATTTTTGAATTGACTCATATATCTCAGTAGTATTTGACTTTATTGGTTGTTGAGCAAATAGCACTCCATTTAAAAATAAAAAGACAAAAAATAATGAGCGAAATTTCATAGGTTTAATCATACGGGTTAGTTCACAAACTTACTCAATTCCATCACGAATATAGCTATATTATGAAAACCTTAACGTTTTGTGATAAAATGTGAATAAAAGAGGATAATTAAATTTTTTTTGCTCATATATAATATAATATATTTGTATAGATATTTTAAACCACATTTTAGATGAAATTTATAGTTTCAAGCACTCAATTATTAAAACAACTTCAAATTTTAGGAGGCGTTATCAATAACAACAATACGTTACCAATTTTAGACAACTTCTTATTTGAATTGTCTGATAAACAATTGAAGGTATCTGCTTCTGATTTAGAAACAACGATGAGCACTGTTATTGCTGCTGAAGCAGATGAAAATGGTACCATTGCAGTAAATGCGAGGTTATTATTAGATACATTAAAAACCTTTCCTGAACAACCTTTAACATTTGTAGTTGAAGATAATAATACGATAGAAATAAGCTCTGAAAGTGGTAAATATGCATTGGCCTATGCTAATGGCGAAGAATTCCCGAAGGCAATAGAACTTGAAAGTGCTAGTTCAACAAATATTAAAGGTGATATTCTAGCTACAGCTATTTCTAAAACTATTTTTGCCTCTGGCAATGATGATTTACGACCTGTTATGAGTGGTGTTTTCTTTCAGTTTTCTACAGAAAACTTAACTTTTGTTGCTACAGACGCTCATAAATTGGTGAAATATACTAGAGATGATGTTCATGCTAGTGAAGTCGCTGAGTTTATCATGCCGAAGAAACCTTTAAATTTATTAAAGAATATTCTTTCTGGTATTGAAGATGAAATTACAATTGAATATAATAATTCTAATGCTAAATTCACTATTGATGATACTATTCTAATTTGCCGTTTGATAGATGGTAAATACCCTAATTATGATGCAGTGATCCCTAAAGAGAATCCGAATAAATTAACTTTAGATAGAAATTCTTTTTTTAACTCTGTAAAACGAGTTTCTATTTTCTCAAGTAAAACTACACATCAGATTAGATTAAAAATGGCTGGTAAAGAACTTAATATCTCTGCTGAAGATCTAGATTTTTCAAACAAGGCTGATGAACGCTTACAGTGTAGTTATGAAGGTGATGATATGCAAATTGGTTTTAATTCAAAATTTTTATCTGAAATGTTGGCCAATTTAGACTGTAACGATATCTTATTAGAGATGTCTTTACCAAATAGAGCTGGTATTTTAACACCAATTGATGGCTTAGAAGAAGGTGAACATATTACCATGTTGGTAATGCCTGTAATGCTTAATGGTTAAGCATTAAAAGCATTTTTTTTTATTTTAGCTAGAGATATTCCCTTTTAAAAAGCAGCATACTTTGCTAAACTTACCATTTGTTTAGAAAAGTCTACTATTTATTTATTTCCTTTTAAAGAACATCTATTTATTACTATATTTGTAATCTCTACAAACAACATTGCTTGAATTCATTTTTTTTTAGTAAATTTATTCACTTATAAACCAATATTTATACTTATTGGTTATTTTAAGTAATAAAAAAGAAGTTTAACAAAAAGAATTCTATGAAAAGAACATTACTCCCTATTTTAACATTATTCATTTTCAATTTCATAGTGGTTGCTCAAACTACGGACTACTCTAAAGTTATATTTAGCAGTAAAATTTATGAATACAAAGAAACCAAACCTAGAACTCAAGAACTAGGTGTAGATAAAGCATTACTTGCTGATATTATTGACAAACTTGGAGATTCTATTTATTCAAAAAAAGAGCAAAAAGAAATTATAGACAAGGCTTGGTTGGCTTTTACTAATCCTAAAATGTTTGATTTTGTTTATAAAGATTTTGCTGTAAAGACCATTAACAATTGGGGTAAGATAAATACTAAAGGTGAATTGGTATTAGAACCCAACCCTTATCTTACTGAATGGACCATTAGTTATGATGAATTTCCATACTTTCAGTTGGCATTAAGTAAAATTTTAAATCATTACAGTTTAATTACTTATGGTGATGATGCAGAAACTGTTAAAACTTCATTTAATGAATTATTGATTACTAAAAATATAAATTTTCAAAACCCAAAAGATGATGATTGGGCTTATTCTTATTTAGAAACTGTAAATAGTGAACTCATTAAAAAAGGTCTAGTTGCCCTAGTTACAAAGGGGTATTACAACATCATTGTCTGTAAAATTG
>DOIV01000044.1:0-801 GCA_003511845.1 Flavobacteriaceae bacterium
AATAACTTAACGCAACAAATCAAAATGTCAGATTTGTTGTATGAAACCAAAAAAACATAAAAGATTATCCTACCGAGAACGAGTAATTATTCAAACTTTATTAGAAGAAAAGAAGTCAAAATCATTTATTTCTACTAAACTTAAACGTTCCCGTTCTACAATTGGTAGAGAAATAAATAAGTTCGTAATTGATCCTAAATACGATAAGTATGATGCTAAATTAGCCAATTGGTGTGCTAAAGAGGATTACTTAAATAAACGCAATTTAGACAAAATAGAAACCCATAAAAAGCTCCAAATTTATGTGTATAAAGGTCTGTTAAAACATTGGTCACCAGAACAAATTTCAGGTAGAATAAAACTTGATTATCCTAATGATTTAATTATGACAATTTCCCACGAAGCCATATACCAACACATTTACGCACATCGTCAAGCAAGTTTAAATAAAAAATTAATTGCTCTTTTACCATATCATAAATCCAGCAGAAAACGAGCAAATGCATATTCAAAAAGAAAGACAAGAATTAAAAATCAAATAAGCATAGAACAACGTCCATTACATATAGAAAACAGAAAAGAAGTTGGTCATTGGGAAGGCGATTTAGTTATTGGTAAAGGTCAAAAAAGTGCCATAGGAACAAACGTTGAACGTAAAACAAGATATGTAATTATATCAAAATTAAAAGACCGAAAATCAAAGACTGTTACTAATGAATTTTACAGAGATTTAAAACCTTTACCTAAAAAACTTAAGAAGACTATGACCTACGACAACGGAATGGAAATGGCTCAACACGA
>DOIV01000044.1:1183-24971 GCA_003511845.1 Flavobacteriaceae bacterium
TGGGAACGTGGAACTAATGAAAATACAAATGGCTTAATTAGAAGGTTCTTTCCTAAAAAAACAGATTTTAATAAAATAACCAAAGAACAACTAAAAATAGCACAAGACAAACTGAATAACAGACCTCGTAAAGTGCTGAATTACAAAACACCAACAGAAGCAATGGCATTAGAATATTATTAAATTGAGTGTGATTATTACGTTTTAAAGTTGTTCGATTTTCTATTGATAATGATAATTGAAAATCGAATATCTTTAAAATGTGCCCTAGCGACAGCGACACGTGATGCTAATCAGAATAATTTAAGAATTATTAAAATAAAAAAACATGTACTTTTGAGTACTAATTAGAAATTAACGTTTGTTGCGTTAAGGTCTTGAATCCAAGAAAATCACTCCCTAATCAAAGGCATCGTAGAACATCTTAACAAGCCTTCTTGTTTTGCGATTTCTGCATAATGTATTTCTTCAACGGTAAAACCATGAGTTCTTAACCATGTATTTAATCTGGTGAAATTTTTTTCTGAGACAATAACAGTTTCTGAAATAGAAAACACATTACTATTCATATTGTACATTTCTTCTTTAGTAATTTCAAATATATTCTCTTTTCCAAAATAATTGACTAGCCAATTGTATTCTGCCTCAATTAGGAATCCGTTTTTATGCAAAATGGCTTTATCTTTTCCTATAGGCTGAAAACAACAATCTAAATGCAAAGCATTCTCTTTCGCATTAGTATTTGATTTTCGCAATTCAAAAGATTTTACAATCTTATCAGGAAATAATTCTCTTAAAAATTCTACAGCTGCTGCATTGGTACGTGCTGTAATGAAGTCAGCATAATCTTTACCTGTATACGTCCCCACAAAAATATAATCGCCCCAAGGTATTACATCACCACCTTCTATATGAACCTCTTCTGGGGGAATGATAATATTCTCATTTGAAATTTGCTCAAGAATATGATCAATAGCATCTATTTCTTTTAATCTATCAGGTAGAATATTTGACTTTATCAATTTATCTTGTATCACGAAAGTAATATCTCTAGCAAAAATTTGATTAACATTTTTAAGTACTTCTGGACGATACACTATAACATCGTACTTTTCTAAAACTTGTGCAAAAACTTCCATTTCACGTATCATATCTTCTTCTTTCGGATAGGTACCCGCTAAGATATGTTCTCTTGATTTTGGGTCGTAAGCTTCTTCAAAAGATGGGATTGGCCCACAGCTTTCGGCTGTACCCAACAAAACAGCTTTTAACTTTGAAGTCTCATTGTGTATATGAAGTTTTAACATGTTTTTTGTAAAATTTGAAGGTAAAAATACATTATAAAATGAAAAAAACTTCATAATTATAAAATTATGAAGCTTTTAACCTGAGTTCGACCTAAGATTTGTTTACAGTTTAGATGAATTTTTATTCAATTCGATGACAAATTTATGAAAGACTAACCTGTTAATTTGATGAAATTTGGCAAGAATTAGAAAAAATTCATCAAATCCAAATGGAAATCCAAAGGAAAGACAATCTTTTCGTAAAAAAACTCTTAAAATATCTAGATATTCTTTCAACTTTTTCACTTCAAATCTAACCTTTCCTTTGAATTCTGTAAATTAAAGCTTAGGTAGAACTCAGGTTTTTAATAAATTTGTTTATTACTATCTTTTATCTAAAGGCTTAAATGCTCTTTCCGTCTCACCGATATACAACTGACGAGGGCGACCAATTGGCTCTTTACGCAAACGCATTTCTCTCCATTGAGCAATCCATCCTGGTAAACGCCCAATAGCAAACATAACCGTAAACATTTCTACCGGAACGCCTAAGGCACGATAAATAATACCAGAATAGAAATCTACATTTGGAAATAATTTTCTATCCACAAAATAAGGATCACTCAAAGCGACTTCTTCTAAATGTTTTGCTACTTTCAATAAAGGATCATTAACATCTAATTCTTTTAATACAGCATCGGCACTTTTCTTGATAATTAATGCTCTAGGATCAAAGTTTTTATACACACGATGCCCGAAGCCCATTAAACGGAAAGGATCACTCTTGTCTTTTGCTTTGTTTATAAATTTATCAACATCACCACCATCAGCAATAATAGCCTCTAACATTTCAATTACCGCTTGGTTTGCCCCACCATGTAATGGACCCCAAAGTGCAGAAACACCAGAAGAGATGGAAGCGAATAAACCAGCATGTGAAGAACCCACAATACGTACAGTAGATGTTGAGCAATTTTGCTCATGATCAACATGCAAAATAAGCAAGTTATCTAAAGCTTCAGCCACTACTTCATTTGTTGTATACCTTTCATTACGATTGGTAAACATCATTTGTAAAATATTTTCTATATAATCGAAATCGTAATGAGGGTAATTCATTGGTTTCCCTAAATTTTTACTATGTACCCAAGCAGCAATAGTTGGTATTTTAGCCATCGTTTTACAAATAGCCTGATAAACACCTTCCTCATCATTAATATCAACAGCATTAGGGTCAAAAGCAGTTAACGCACCTGTCAATGAAGAAAGCATCCCCATTGGATGTGCATTTTTAGGAAACCCGTCTAATATATCTTTCATTTCTTCATTAAGCATCGTATGTGACTTAATGGTTGTTTCAAACTTAGACAACTCCTTTTTTGTTGGCAACTCTCCAAAAATCACCAAATAAGAAACTTCTAAAAAATTTGATTTTTTTGCCAGTTCATCTATAGCATAACCTCTATAACGTAAGATTCCTTTATCTCCATCTAAAAAAGTAATGGCACTTTCACATGAGCCTGTATTTTTATAACCAGGGTCTAGTGTTATTATACCTCTTGTAGCAGCACGGAGTGATTTTAAATCTATTGCAATTTCATTTTCTGTACCCTTAACTAACGGAAATTCATATTTTTTTCCGTCAATTTCTAACGTTGCTATATCTGACATATTCTTTTGTAAATTATATTAAAAATTGAATAACGCTAATTTACAAAAATTAGTGTTATTTTTATCGAAATGTAAGCATTTTTGATAAAATAGTATAAGCTGTTAAAAAATAAAAAAAGCGACTACAGCATGTAGTCGCTTTAAGTAAATTTAATTTATAGTTTTAATTTATTTTAAAAGCTTTTTCTTGCGGAAAATAAGCTACCTCACCTAATTCTTCTTCAATACGTAATAACTGATTGTATTTTGCCATTCTATCAGAACGAGAAGCCGAACCTGTTTTAATTTGACCACAATTCAATGCTACGGCTAAATCTGCAATTGTATTGTCTTCTGTTTCACCTGAACGGTGACTCATCACTGAAGTGAAACCAGCATTATGTGCCATATTTACTGCAGCAATGGTTTCAGTAAGTGTACCTATTTGATTTACTTTTATTAGGATAGAATTTGCAATTTCTTCTTTGATACCTCTAGACAATCGCTCTACGTTTGTAACAAATAAATCATCACCTACTAATTGCGTTTTATCTCCTATTTTTTCGGTTAATAATTTCCAACCATTCCAATCGTTTTCATCCATACCATCTTCTATAGAAATGATAGGGTAATTTCTAGAAAGTTCAGCTAAATACTCTGCTTGCTCTTCTGAAGTTCTTATCGCTCCTTTATCACCTTCAAACTTGGTGTAATCATATTTCCCATCTACATAAAATTCTGCAGCAGCACAATCTAAGGCAATCATTACATCATCTCCTAATGTATACCCTGCATTACTAACAGCAAGTGCAATTGTATCAAGTGCATCTTCTGTACCATCTAACGTTGGTGCAAAACCACCTTCATCACCAACAGCTGTACTTAAACCTCTGTCATGTAATACTTTTTTTAGGTTATGGAATATTTCCGTTCCCATTTTTAATGCATGACTGAAATTTTTTGCTTTAACTGGCATCACCATAAATTCTTGGAATGCGATAGGTGCATCAGAGTGTGAACCTCCATTGATAATATTCATCATTGGCACTGGTAATGTTTTGGCAGAAACGCCTCCAACATATCTATACAAAGGCATGTTTAGTTCATTGGCAGCAACTTTAGAAGCAGCTAATGAAACACCAAGGATAGCATTTGCACCAAGCACTGATTTATTTGGAGTACCGTCTAAATCAATCATGATTTTATCAATCATCCCTTGTTCAAAGACAGAAACTCCTAATAATTCTTCAGCTATTTTATCATTAACATTAGACACAGCTTTTAGGACTCCTTTACCCATATAGTCTTTACCTCCATCACGAAGTTCTACAGCTTCGTGTTCTCCTGTTGATGCTCCTGATGGTACAGCAGCTCGACCTAATACTCCGTTTTCAGTAATCACATCAACTTCTACCGTTGGATTACCTCTTGAATCAAAAATTTGACGTGCGTGTATGCTAATTATAATGCTCATTTTTTATGTTTTTTTAGTCTTGTAAAGTTAAATAATTGTACCGTTTATCAACTATTAATTTAATTTTTATACGATATCGTTTTCGGTAATTTTCACTTGAGAAAGGATATAAAACCTTTTCTTGAATCATTGATATTAATTCTTAATCATTTCAAAGAATTGATCAAAAAGATATTCAGCATCATGAGGGCCTGGACTAGCTTCAGGGTGATACTGTACTGAAAAACATTTCTTGTCTTTTATCCTAATTCCTGCAACAGTATCATCATTTAGATGTACATGAGTAATTTCAATTTCAGGATGTTTTTCGGTTTCTTCTCTATTTATGGCAAATCCATGGTTCTGAGAAGTGATTTCTCCTTTACCTGTAACTAAGTTTTTCACAGGATGATTAATACCTCTATGTCCATTATGCATTTTATAAGTAGAAATGTTATTCGCTAAAGCAATGACTTGATGTCCTAAACAAATACCGAATAATGGTAAATTTTTTTCGATAATTTCTTTGGCTACTTCTTGAGCTTCTTTTAATGGTTCTGGGTCACCAGGTCCATTAGATAAAAAATAGCCATCTGGCTTAAAGCTACTCATTTCTTCAAAAGTAGCATCATAAGGAAAGACTTTAATATAAGCATCTCTTTTCTCAAAATGTCTTAAGATATTCTTTTTAATACCAATATCTAAAGCTGAAATTTTATAGGTAGCATTTTCATTACCAATAAAATAAGGTTTTTTAGTTGATACTTTTGAAGCCAGTTCTAAACCGTCCATTTGAGGAACTTCAGCCAATTGTTTTTTTAGTTTGTCTAAATCATCAACTTCGGTAGAAATAATAGCATTCATTGCTCCATTTTCTCTGATATATGTTACTAAGGCTCTGGTATCAACATCAGAAACAGCAATTAAATTATGTTTTTCAAACCAATCTTTTAACGAACCTTCAGCACTTTCACGAGAATAATCAAAACTAAAATTTCTACAAATTAAACCTGATATTTTTATTCCATCCGATTCAATTTCGTCTTTATGCACACCATAATTACCAATATGTGCATTCGTGGCTATCATTAACTGTCCGAAATAAGAAGGGTCTGTAAAAATTTCTTGATAACCAGTCATACCTGTATTGAAACAAATTTCACCTGTTGATGAACCTTCAATTCCTATAGATTTTCCTTCAAATATTGTACCGTCAGCTAATAATACAATTGCTTTTTTTCTAATTTGGTATTTCATGTGTCAAAATTTTATCTTTAATAATTAATAAACTACTTTGCCAAAATTAAGCCTAATTTAAGAAGGTAAAAAAGTTATTAAACAGTAATTTTTCTTGTAATTTGAATTAATACCAATTTAACATCATAATGTCGTATTGAAATTGTTTAATTTTCACAATATTTTCGTTAAAATAGTTGACTATAACTAAGGCTATACTAAAATATTTTGCCTCAATCTTGCAAAAATTAATTCAATTCAATTACACGACATTATAAAATTAAATTGGTATAAGACCTGCAAAGTATACATCGGAAATTTACAACAATTCAACCCTTTTGGCTATCGCCCTGCGATTCAAAAATAATATAAAAAAAAGGATAAACTATTTAGCTTACCCTTTTATATTTAATGTTTATTAACATAACTGTTTTATTCCTCTTCTTGACTTGCTTTTTTATCAGCTACAGGTGGAACTACAGTTGCTTTTTTCTTACCTCCTCTTCTACGAGTAGATTTTTTCTTCTTAGAATTAGGATTATAAACTGTATTATAATCAACTAATTCTACCATTGCCATATCAGCATTATCACCTAATCTATTACCAAGTTTGATAATTCTTACATAACCTCCTGGTCTGTCAGCAACTTTAGTTGCAACATCTCTAAACAATTCAGTTACTGCTTCCTTTTGTCTTAGGTAACTAAATACGATTCTTCTGTTATGTGTAGTATCAGATTTAGACTTTGTAATTATTGGCTCAATAAATTGTCTAAGTGCTTTAGCTTTAGCAACCGTTGTATTTATACGTTTGTGCTCAATTAATGAACATCCCATATTAGCCAGCATTGCTTTTCTATGAGCAGTCTTTCTACTTAAGTGGTTAAATTTCTTTCCGTGTCTCATTGTATTTCAGATATTAGATATTAGACCTTAGACTTTAGACATCTTGTCTTTTATCTTGTTTCTTTTATCTTGTTTCTAACTTATTCTTTATCTAACTTATATTTGCTTAAATCCATTCCGAAAGTTAAGCCTTTGATATTCACCAACTCATCTAATTCAGTTAATGACTTTTTACCAAAGTTTCTAAATTTCATCAAATCATTTTTATTGAAAGAAACCAAATCGCCTAACGTATCAACTTCAGCAGCTTTTAAGCAATTTAATGCTCTTACTGAAAGATCCATATCAATCAATCTTGTTTTTAACAATTGTCTCATGTGAAGTGATTCTTCATCATAAGTTTCTGTTTGTGCAATTTCATCAGCTTCTAATGTAATTCTCTCATCTGAGAATAACATAAAGTGGTGAATTAATATTTTTGCAGCTTCAGTTAATGCGTTTTTAGGAGTGATTGAACCATCAGTAACGATATCGAAAATCAACTTTTCATAATCAGTTTTTTGTTCAACACGAAAATTCTCAACTGCATATTTTACATTTTTAATTGGTGTAAAAATTGCATCTGTGAAGATAGTTCCTAACGGTGCACTTGCTTTTTTATTTTCTTCAGATAATACAAAACCTCTACCTTTTTCGATAGTAAATTCTAAGTCAAGTTTTACTGACTTTTCCATATTACAGATTACTAAATCAGGATTCAATACTTGAAATCCAGAAATAAAATTTTGAAAATCTCCAGCCGTTAATTGTTCTTTTCCTGTTATAGTAACAGAAACAGTTTCATTGTCAGTTTCTTCAATTTGTTGTTTAAATCGAACTTGTTTCAGGTTTAAAATAATTTCAGTAACATCTTCAACAACACCTTTTATTGTAGAAAATTCATGCTCAACACCTTCAACTCTTAAAGAAGTAATTGCATAACCTTCTAAAGAAGATAATAATACTCTACGTAATGCATTACCTACTGTTAAACCATAACCTGGTTCTAAAGGTCTGAATTCAAATCTACCTTCAAAATCGGTAGAATCAATCATTATTACTTTATCTGGTTTTTGAAAATTTAATATTGCCATAAGTCTAACTAGTTGTTTGATTATTTAGAATATAATTCTACAATAAATTGTTCGTTAATATTTTCTGGTATTTGAATTCTTTCTGGTACAGTTACAAATGTACCTTGCATGGTATCACCATTCCAATTCAACCACTCATACACAGCACTGTTATTCGACAAAGAACTTTCAATAGCAACAAGTGATTTTGATTTTTCTCTTACACCAACTACATCTCCAGGTTTTAATGAATATGAAGGAATGTTTACAATTTCTCCATTTACTGTAATATGACGGTGAGACACCAATTGTCTTGCACCACTACGAGAAGGTGATATACCTAATCTAAAAGCAACGTTATCTAGACGAGACTCACATAATTGCAATAATATTTCACCTGTAATACCTGATGATGAAGAAGCTTTTTTAAATAAATTACGAAATTGTTTTTCAAGAATTCCGTAAGTATATTTTGCTTTTTGCTTTTCCATTAACTGGACAGCATATTCTGATTTTTTACCACGACGTCTGTTATTACCATGTTGTCCTGGAGGATAATTTCTTTTTTCGAATGATTTATCATCTCCGAAGATTGCCTCGCCAAATTTACGAGCAATTTTAGTTTTTGGTCCTGTATATCTTGCCATTTTTATTGATTTAGTGAAAGGGATTATGAATTAAGGCTTAATCCTTCGATAATCTAGAATCCTTTCTTTATTATAATACTGAATTTATTTCAGCACCTATTTATTTTAAACTTTTTAAAAGAAGCTAAAACTAGTTTAGCATATCTGATTTTTGAGAAGCTGAAATAAATTCAGCTTATAAATTGAACAAGTTCAATTTATACTCTTCTTCTTTTAGGAGGACGACATCCGTTATGTGGTAAAGGTGTAACGTCAATAATTTCAGTTACTTCAATACCTGCATTATGTAATGTTCTGATTGCAGACTCTCTTCCGTTACCAGGCCCTTTTACATAAACTTTAACTTTTCTAAGTCCTGCATCATGAGCAACTTTAGCACAATCTTCAGCTGCAGTTTGAGCTGCATAAGGCGTGTTCTTTTTAGAGCCTCTAAACCCCTGTTTACCAGCGGAAGACCAAGAAATTACATCTCCTTTTTTGTTTGTTAAAGAAATAATGATGTTATTGAAAGAGGCTTTAATGTGAGCTTCTCCAATTGCATCAACGATTACTTTACGTTTTTTTGTATTTGTTTTTGCCATAATTATCTAGTATTAAGTTTTGATAATTAATATTTAGAAGAATTACATTCACTAAAATTTAATTTATCAATAACTAATGTCTATTTATTATTTAGTTGCTTTCTTTTTGTTAGCAACAGTTTTTCTTTTCCCTTTTCTGGTTCTAGAATTATTTTTTGTTCTTTGTCCTCTTAAAGGTAAACCTGATCTATGACGTATACCTCTATAGCAACCAATATCCATCAAACGTTTAATGTTCAATTGAATTTCTGAACGCAATTCACCTTCAATAGTAAATGTACCTACTTGTTCTCTAATGTTACTGATCTCATCATCAGTCCAATCTTGAACTTTAGTGTTTTCATCTACTTTTGCTTTTGCTAAAATCTCTTTAGCTCTGTTTCTACCAACACCATAGATGTAAGTTAATGAAATAACTCCTCTTTTGTTTTTTGGTATGTCAATTCCTGCTATTCTTGCCATAATTATCCTTGTCTTTGTTTAAATCTAGGATTCTTTTTATTGATTACATATAATCTGCCTTTTCTGCGAACTATCTTACAGTCGGCACTTCTCTTTTTTACTGATGCTCTAACCTTCATGGTTTCTAATATCTATACGTTATTCGAGCCTTAGTTAAATCATAAGGACTCATTTCTAATTTTACTTTATCTCCAGGTAATAATTTAATATAATGCATTCGCATTTTACCTGAAATATGTGCAGTAACTATATGGCCATTTTCTAGTTCGACACGAAACATTGCATTAGATAATGCTTCATTAATTGTTCCGTCTTGTTCAATTGATTTTTGCTTTGCCATAATTATGATGCTACTGATTTTCTTTTGCTACCTGTTTTCATTAAACCATCATAATGACGATTTAATAAATGTGAATTTATTTGTTGTATTGTATCTATAGCAACACCAACCATAATTAACAATGATGTTCCTCCATAAAATATAGCCCAATTGGGTTGCACACCTGCTTGAACAATAAATGCAGGTAATATTGCTAACAATGCTAAGAATATTGATCCTGGCAAAGTAATGCGAGATAAAATAGTATCTAAATAGTCAGCTGTTTCTTTACCTGGTCTAATTCCTGGTAAAAAGCCTCCACCTCTTTTTAAATCATCTGCCATTTTATTTGTTGGTATTGTAATTGCAGTATAAAAATAACTGAATATTATAATTAACAATGCAAAAACTATATTATACCAAAGACCAAACATATCTTGAAAAGCAATACCTATTGATTTCAAAGTATCATTTTCAGAACTAGTTAATAATTGAGGCACAAACATTAATGCTTGAGCAAATATAATTGGCATTACACCAGATGAATTCAACTTTAAAGGAATGTATTGTCTTGCTCCTTCAGCATCTTCAATGTTTCCAGCAACTGTACGTCTAGCATATTGTACAGCAATTTTTCTAACACCAGTTACTAAGTATACACATGCTAATATTGCTACTAACCAAAGAACAACTTCAATTAACACCATCAATAAACCTCCTGTAGATTGATTTAATCTAGAAGTAAATTCTTGTAAAAATGTTGAAGGCAATCTCGCAATAATTCCTATCATAATTAATAGCGAAATACCATTACCAATTCCTTTATCAGTTATTCTTTCACCTAACCACATTGCAAATACTGTACCAGTAGTTAGTAATACCATCGATGATATAAAGAATGTTGTTTTATCTAATAAAAATGCACTTTCAGGAATACCTAATGCAGGTAAACCTAATATATAAGCTGGAGCCTGTAGTAATAGAATACCAATAGTTAACCAACGTGTGATTTGTGTGATTTTCTTTTGACCACTTGCTCCTTCTTTTTGTAATTTCTGTAAATATGGAACAGCAATTCCCATCAACTGAACTACAATAGAAGCAGATATATAAGGCATAATACCCAATGCCATTACTGAAGCTTGAGCAAAAGCTCCTCCAGTAAACATGTTTAACAACCCTAAAAGGTTATTATCACTAGTTTTATTTGCTAGATTAGCCAATTGAGAACCGTCAATACCTGGTAAAGTAATTTGTGCTGCTAAGCGATATACTACCATTAAACCAAGAGTTAAAATAATTTTATTTCTTAACTCTTCAATTTTCCAAATATCTTGTATGGTACTTATAAACTTTTTCATTTAATTATAATGTTACTGCTTTTCCACCTACTTTTTCAATAGCTTCTTTAGCTGTTGCAGTAAATTTATGTACTGTAATGTCTAATTTAGCTTTTAGCTCTCCTCTTCCTAAAATTTTAACCAAGTCATTTTTACCAACCAAGCCATTTTGAACAAGAATTTCTAAAGTAATGGTATCTTTAAGTCTACCATTGTCAACCATTTCTTGCAGTTTATCTAAATTGATACCGGCATATTCTTTACGATTAATATTTGTAAAGCCAAATTTAGGCACACGTCTTTGTAATGGCATTTGACCACCTTCAAAACCAATCTTTTTAGAATATCCAGAACGAGATTTAGCACCATTATGACCTCTAGTGGCTGTACCACCTTTACCAGATCCTTGTCCTCTACCTATTCTTTTTGCTTTATTTTTAACTGCACCTTTAGCAGGTCTTAAGTTATTTAATTGCATAATATTATTGTATTAAACTTCTTCAACAGAAAGTAAGTGTTTTACTTTATTTACCATACCTAAAATCGTTGGTGAAGCATCATGCTCTACCACTTGATTCAATTTACGTAAACCTAACGCCTCTAAAGTTCTTTTTTGATCTTGAGGACGTCTGATTTGACTACGTACTTGTTTTACTCTAATTTTTTTCATCGTCTTAATATTATCCGTTAAAAACTTTATTTAGAGAAATACCTCTTTGCTTAGCTATCGTATTTGCATCACGTAATTGTAATAAAGCATCAAAAGTAGCTTTTACAACATTGTGAGGATTAGAAGATCCTTGAGATTTTGACAATACATCATGCACTCCAACAGACTCTAATACAGCACGTACAGCACCACCTGCAATAACTCCAGTACCACTAGATGCAGGCTTTAAAAACACCTTTGCACCTGAAAATTTACCTTTTTGTTCGTGAGGTATTGTTTGCTTAATAATTGGTATTCTTACTAAGTTTTTCTTAGCATCTTCTATCGCTTTAGCAATTGCAGATGCAACATCTTTAGATTTACCAAGACCATGCCCAACAACTCCATTTTGATCACCAACCACAACAATTGCTGAAAAACCAAAAGTTCTACCACCTTTTGTTACTTTTGTAACCCTTTGTACTCCTACCAAATGATCTTTTAAATCTAAGCCACTTGGTTTTACGCGTTCAACGTTTCCGTATTTTTGATACATAATCTTAATTAAAATTTTAGTCCAGCTTCTCTTGCACTATCAGCTAGAGCTTTTACTCTACCGTGATATAAATAACCATTTCTATCAAAAGCAACCGTTTCAATACCTGCTTTAATTGCTTTTTCAGCTAATGCTTTACCTACAAGGGTAGCTACTTCTATTTTTGTCCCTTTTGAAGCAACTTTTTTATCTCTCGATGATGCGGTTACTAATGTAGTACCTGTATTGTCATCTATTAATTGAGCATTGATTTCTTTATTGCTTCTAAATACTGAAAGCCTTGGCTTTGTAGCATTTCCAGAAACAATTTTTCTGATTCTATGCTTTATTCTTTGTCTTCTCTCTAGCTTTGATAATGCCATTTGATTTACGATTTATTGATGTTATCAATATTATGCAGATTTACCTGCTTTTCTTCTAATTTGTTCACCTACAAACTTAATTCCTTTTCCTTTGTATGGTTCTGGTCTACGATAAGAACGAATCTTAGCAGCAACCTGCCCCACTAATTGTTTATCTATTGAAGTAAGTTTTATTATTGGATTTTTACCTTTATCAGATACTGTTTCAACTTTTACTTCAGGAGCTAAGTTCATAACTATATTATGTGAAAAACCTAAAGCCAAATCTAATTTCTGACCTTGATTACTTGCTCTATAACCTACACCAACCAATTCTAATTCTTTAGAAAAACCTTTAGTAACACCTTCAATCATATTAAAAATTAAAGCTCTGTATAAACCATGTTTCGATTTATGATCTTTATTTTCTGATGGACGATCTAAAGTTAATTGACCTTCTTCTACTTTTACAGTAATATCTATTATCTCTTGAGATAACTCTCCTAATTTCCCTTTTACAGTAACTACACCATCTTTAATGTCGACAGTAATACCTTCTGGAATTGTAATTGGAGCTTTTCCTATTCTTGACATCTCTTAATTCTTTATTAATAAACGTAACATAAAACTTCACCACCAACATTCTCTTCTTTAGCCTTTTTATTAGTCATTACTCCTTTAGAAGTAGAGACTATGGCAATACCAAGACCATTTAATACTCTTGGTAACTCAGAAGCATTTACGTATTTACGTAAACCTGGCTTACTAATTCTTTCAATTTTCTTAATAGTAGGTTGCTTAGATATTTTATCATACTTTAAAGCAATCTTAATTGAATCTTGAACTTTATTCTCATCAAACTTGTAACTTAAGATATAACCTTGATCAAATAAGATTTTAGTCATTTCTTTCTTTAAGTTAGAAGCTGGAATTTCAACAACTCTAAGTCCTGCATTGGCTGCATTTCTTATTCTTGTTAAATAATCTGCTATAGGATCTGTATTCATATATATTAATTTACGGTTTTGGTTTTTAAGACTGAATATTCAGTCTTAAACCTGAAACCAATTTATAATTTTACCAACTTGCTTTTCTAACACCAGGTATTAAACCTTGATTAGCCATTTCTCTAAAAGTTACACGAGATATTCCGAATTGTCTCATATATCCTTTAGGCCTTCCTGTTAATTTACAACGATTGTGTAAACGTATAGGAGAAGCATTTTTTGGCAGCTTTTGTAATGCTTCATAATCTCCAGCCTCTTTTAAAGCTTTACGTTTTTCAGCATATTTAGCTACTATTTTTCTTCTTTTAACCTCACGGGCTTTCATTGATTCTTTAGCCATCTCTTAATTTTTTTTAAATGGTAAACCTAACTCAGTCAATAATGACTTAGCTTCTTTATCAGTTTTGGCAGATGTTACAAAAGTAATATCCATACCACCAATTTTATTTACTTTATCAATATCTATTTCAGGAAAAATGATTTGTTCAGTAATTCCTAAATTATAATTACCTCTTCCGTCAAAACCAGTAGATTTAATACCTCTAAAGTCTCTAACACGTGGTAAAGATGCGGTTACTAACCTATCTAAAAATTCATACATTTTTTGATCACGTAAAGTTACTTTAACACCAATTGGCATTCCCTTACGTAATTTAAAAGATGCAACATCTTTTTTAGAAATAGTTGCTATTGCTTTTTGACCTGAAATTTTTGTTATCTCATCAAGAGCATAATCAATTAATTTCTTGTCTGCAACTGCAGCCCCAACACCTTTACTAATTACAATTTTCTGTAATTTAGGCACTTGCATTATATTCTTATAACCGAACTCTTCAGTTAATGCAACTGTAATTCTGCTTTTAAACTCCTCTTTAAGTCTTGGTACGTATGCCATAACTAAATAATTTCTTTAGATTTTTTTGAGAATCTCACTTTTTTATCCCCTTCCATTCTATATCCTACTCTTGTCGTTTTTCCATTTTCTACTAACATTAAGTTAGAGATATGAATTGGAGCTTCAAATTTTGAAATTCCACCTAGAGGATTCTGAGCACTAGGTTTGGTATGTTTAGATACCATATTAGCACCTTCAACAATTGCTTTATTCTTTTCTCTAAGAATTTTAACAATCTTTCCTTCTTTACCTTTATCTTCACCGGTCATAACTTTGACAGTATCTCCGGCTTTAAGTTTTAATTTTATCATCTTAATATATATTAAAGCACTTCAGGTGCTAATGATACAATTTTCATGAATTGCTTTTCACGTAATTCTCTACCTACTGGTCCAAAAACACGAGTTCCTTTCATTTCACCAGAAGTAGCATCTAATAACACACATGCATTATCATCAAATCTAATATAAGAACCATCTTTACGACGAATTTCTTTCTTAACTCTGACAACTACTGCTCTAGATACTTGTCCTTTTTTAACAGTACCGTTTGGTGTAGAAGACTTTATAGAAACTACAATTTTATCTCCTATAGAAGCATAACGTCTTTTTGTTCCTCCAAGCACTCTAATTACTAATACTTCTTTTGCACCAGTATTATCAGCTACTTTTAATCTTGATTCTTGTTGTAACATAATTATTTAGCTCTTTCTAAGATTTCTACTAATCTCCAACGTTTGGTTTTACTTAACGGACGTGTTTCCATTATTTTTACGGTATCACCTATATTGCAATCGTTTGTTTCATCGTGTGCAACATATTTTTTTGTTTTCATCACGAACTTGCCGTACATAGGGTGTTTAGTTTTTGTAACTTCTTTCACAACAATAGATTTCTCCATTTTGTTACTTGAAACAACTCCTATTCTTTCTTTTCTAAGATTTCTTTTTTCCATCTTGTAAATACGAATACAATTATTGTACCTCTCTTTTAGTTAATTCTGTAGCAAGTCTAGCAACAGTTCTTTTTAAACCTCTCAATTGAATTGGATTTTCTAAAGGAGATATTGCGTGTGCCATTTTCAAATCTGTATAGTTTTTCTTAAGAGAAACTAATTGTTCTTGCAAATCTGCTACAGATAATTCTTTAATTTCTGATTGTTTCATAATTTATACTTCTTTAGCGTCGTAATCTCTTGCTATTATAAATTTAGTTTTTACAGGTAATTTTTGAGCTGCTAAGCGTAATGCTTCTTTTGCAGTTTCTATAGGCACTCCACCTATTTCAAATAAAATTCTTCCTGGTTTAATAACAGCAACAAAATATTCAGGAGCTCCTTTACCTTTACCCATACGTACTTCTAAAGGTTTTTTAGTAATAGGCTTGTCAGGAAAAATTTTAATCCAAAGACTACCTTGCCTTTTCATGTAACGTGTTGCAGCAATACGAGCTGCTTCTATTTGACGAGAAGTTAACAAGTCTTGATCTAAAGATTTAATTCCGAACATTCCGTTAGAAAGTCTATGCCCTCTATTAGAATTGCCTTTCATATTTCCTTTAGCCTTCTGAACTTTACGATATTTCGTCCTTTTTGGTTGTAACATTTTCTAAAATTTATAAAAATTACTTTCTTCTTTGAGGTCTTTGAGGTCTTCTTCCTCCACCTCTTTGATTACCTCCTTTACCTTGTTTTTTAGACAAGCCAACTAATGGAGATAATTCTCTTTTACCATATACCTCTCCTTTCATAATCCATACTTTCACACCTATCTTACCATAAGTAGTATTAGACTCTACAAGAGCATAATCAATATCTGCTCTAAAAGTAGAAAGTGGTATCCTTCCTTCTTTATAACCTTCTGAACGTGCCATTTCAGCACCATTTAAACGTCCAGATATTTGAACTTTAATTCCTTCAGCATTCATACGAATGGTAGCTGCAATTGCCATTTTTATAGCTCTTCTATAAGAAATTCTATTTTCTATTTGACGTGCAATACTTGTAGCTACTAGAAAGGCATCTAATTCAGGTCGTTTAATTTCAAAAATATTAATTTGAATCTCTTTACCTGTAATTTTTTTAAGCTCTTCTTTTAACTTATCTACTTCTTGACCACCTTTACCGATAATAATACCAGGTCTAGCTGTTGTAATTGTAACTGTTATTAGTTTAAGTGTACGTTCAATAATTACTCTAGAAACACTAGCTTTTGATAATCTAGTATGAATATACTTTCTTATTTTACTATCTTCTACAAGTTTATCGCCATAGTCATTTCCACCATACCAGTTAGATTCCCATCCTCTGATAATTCCTAAACGATTTCCTATTGGATTAGTTTTTTGTCCCATACTATTTACGAATTGCTTGTATTAATATTTTCACCTAAAATCATTGTAACATGATTTGAGCGTTTTCTAATTCTATGTGCACGACCTTGTGGTGCAGGTCTTAACCTTTTTAACATCATTGCACTATCTACATATATTTCTTTAACAAACAAACCCGCATCTTCAATAGCTGCATCTTCATTTTTTGCTTGCCAATTAGCTATCGCAGATAATGTTAATTTTTCTAAATTACGTGCGGCTTCTTTAGAACTAAATTTTAAAATAGCCAACGCTTTTTCAACTTCAACACCTCTAATTAAATCTGCTACTAAACGCATTTTTCTTGGCGATGTAGGGCAACCATTAAGTTTAGCAAAAAATTTATTTTTGCGTTCTTCTTTAAGCTGCTGTGCTCTTAATTTTTTTCGAACTCCCATGACTTCCTACTTATTTTTTTCCTTTATTTTTCGCACCAGTATGCCCTCTAAACGAACGTGTTGGTGAAAATTCTCCTAACTTATGACCTACCATGTTTTCAGTAATATAAACTGGTACAAATTGACGACCATTGTGTACTCCAATAGTTTGCCCAACAAAATCTGGTGTTATCATTGAGGCTCTTGACCAAGTTTTGATAACTGATTTTTTTCCAGAATCTACATTTTTTTGTACTTTCTTTTCCAATTTATGGAAAACATAAGGTCCTTTTTTTAATGAACGTGCCATATCTATTTACTTATTTTTTTCTACGTTCTACAATATATTTATTACTTGCTTTTGTCTTAGAACGTGTTTTAAATCCTTTTGCAGGTATACCGTTTCTAGATCTTGGATGCCCTCCTGAAGATTTACCTTCACCACCACCCATTGGATGATCAACTGGATTCATCACTACAGCTCTTGTTCTAGGTCTTCTACCTAACCATCTTGTTCTACCTGCTTTACCAGAAACTGTAAGTTGATGGTCTGAATTAGATATAGCTCCTATAGTTGCTTTACAAGTAATCAAAATCATTCTTATTTCACTTGAAGGTAATTTAATAGTTGCATATTTTCCTTCTCTTGCTACTAACTGAGCAAAGGCACCTGCACTACGAGCCATAACAGCTCCTTGACCTGGATGTAATTCTATACAAGATATTACGGTTCCTAAAGGTATAGATTTCAACAACATTGTATTTCCTATCTCAGGACTTACATTATCTCCAGAAACTATTGTTTGACCAACTTTCATTCCTGCTTGAGCAATAACATACCTTTTTTCACCATCTGCATAATTTAACAATGCAATATATGCTGTACGGTTTGGATCATACTCAATAGTTTTTACAGTTGCAGGTATACCATCTTTATCTCTTTTAAAATCGATAATACGATACTGCTTCTTATGACCACCACCAATATATCGCATGGTCATTTTACCTCTATTATTTCTACCACCAGATCTCTTTTTTGTTGCTAATAAACTCTTTTCAGGTTTATCAGTAGTCACCACATCAAAATCATTTACGACTCTGAAACGTTGTCCTGGGGTTACTGGTTTTAATTTTCTTAATGACATCTTTTTTCGTCTTATATATTGCTATAAAAATCTATACTATCTCCGTCAACTAATTCAATAACAGCTTTTTTATAAGCTCCTATTTTACCAATAACAACACCTTTTTTAGTGTTCTTTGTACTTCGCTTTACTGGATAAACCATAGTATTTACATTTAGAACTGAAACTCCATAAGTTTTTTCTACAGCATTTTTGATTTCTATCTTATTTGCTTTCTTATCAACCCTGAAAGTGAACCTGTTATGCAACTCACTCAAGTCATTTGCTTTCTCTGTAATAATAGGTTTTATTAAAATACTCATAATATTACTTGCTAAGATTAGATTCAACTTCTTCTACACTTGCCTCAGACATTACAATAACATTTGCATTAAGCGTATTGTAAGTATTTAATCTTGAGACGTTTATCACATTTGTGCTTTTTAAATTACGTGAGGACAAATATACATTTTTATTTGAAGCCTCCAACACAAACAGAGATTTTTTATTGTTTAACTCTAAAGCCTTTAAAACATCTATAAAATTTTTGGTTTTAGGCATATCAAAATCAAACTTCTCAAGTACAATAATACTATCACCTTTTGCTTTCATAGACAAAGCTGATTGTCTTGCCAAACGCTTTAAATTCTTATTCAATTTAAAATGATAATTTCTAGGTCTTGGTCCAAAAACTCTACCACCACCTCTAAAAACAGGAGATTTAATACTACCCGCACGAGCAGTACCTGTACCTTTTTGTTTTTTGATTTTTCGAGTACTTCCTTTTATCTCAGCTCTTTCTTTTGCCTTGTGAGTACCTTGTCTTTTATTTGCTAAATGTTGCTTTACGTCTAAATAAACAGCATGTTTATTAGGCTCTATAGCAAAGATAGCATCTGAAAGTTCAACATTTCTTCCAGTCTTTTTTCCTTTAATATCTACAACTGCTACTTTCATTATTTCTGAATAGTTATATAAGAATTTTTGTGACCAGGAACGGCACCTTTTATTACTAAAAGATTTTTTTCTGGAATTACTTTTAAAACTCTTAAGTTTTGAACTTTTATTTTTTCACCACCCATTCTACCTGCCATTCTCATTCCTTTAAATACTCTTGCAGGATATGAAGCAGCTCCAATAGAACCTGGGGCTCTTAAACGATTATGTTGACCGTGTGTCGCTTGACCAACACCAGCAAATCCATGGCGTTTTACAACACCTTGAAAACCTTTACCTTTTGAGGTTCCAGCAACATCAACAAATTCACCTTCTTCAAAGTGATCTACAGTGATTACATCACCTAATTTGTACTCCTCATCAAAACCTTGAAATTCAACAACACGTTTCTTAGCAGTTGTACCAGCTTTCTTAAAGTGTCCTTTTAACGCTTTAGTTGTCTGCTTTTCTGCTTTGTCATCGAAACCTAATTGTAAGGCATCATAGCCGTCAATTGCTTTGGTTCTGACTTGGGTAACTACACAAGGACCAACTTGAATGACTGTACAAGGAATATTTTTCCCGTTGTCATCAAATATACTGGTCATTCCGATTTTTTTTCCTATTAACCCAGACATTATTAATTTGATTTATGATTTTAGAATTCTAAAATCTTATTTATAATTTACCTTCTGTTGATATGCAACAGCACATTAAAATTATTTACTCCTTTTATGAAATCCCAACCTTCGTTGGGATAAGTTCGAACTAATTGATTTTACATAATCAAAAGTCTCATTAAAAAAGGGTCGAAAATACTTCAACCCTGAATGTATTTTTTCCGTTTTTCCCTCGTCAACTGCTCAGGACATGTTTTTACCGAACCTTTCTGCCGATAAGCAGGCTTGATTCGAGCTCTTTTAAAATATAACTTTAATTCCTTTAAAAAAATCAGTTGTACTTCAAAAGATTCCTGCCTTCGCAGGAACGTTCAATCAAAGTTTAATTAAACTTTGATTTCCACCTCTACACCACTAGGCAATTCTAGTTTCATCAAAGCATCTATTGTTTTTGATGAAGAACTATATATATCTAGTAATCTTTTATAAGAACACAATTGAAATTGTTCTCTAGATTTTTTATTTACGTGAGGTGAACGTAATACTGTAAATATTTTTTTGTGTGTTGGTAAAGGAATTGGTCCATTTATAACAGCACCTGTACTTTTTACTGTTTTTACAATCTTTTCAGCAGATTTATCTACTAAATTGTAATCGTAAGACTTTAATTTTATTCTAATTTTTTGACTCATCTTTATCTATTTAGTAAATTAACCTTGTGCTTTTTTGATCACTTCTTCAGATATATTCGATGGCGTTTTAGCATAATGCGAAAATTCCATTGTTGATGTTGCTCTACCAGAAGATAAGGTTCTTAATGAAGTAACATAACCGAACATTTCAGATAATGGTACAGTAGCTTTCACTACTTTAGAACCTGCTCTATCTGACATATCACTTACTTGACCTCTTCTTCTGTTCAAATCACCTACAATATCACCCATATTTTCTTCAGGTGTTAGTGCTTCTAATTTCATGATTGGCTCCATAATTACTGTACCTGCAGCTTTTGCTGCCGCTTTATAACCTAGTTTAGCTGCCAATTCAAAAGAAAGTGCATCAGAATCTACCGCATGAAATGAACCATCTAATAAAGTAATCTTCATACTATCCATTTCATATCCTGCTAAAGGCCCATTCTGCATTGCTGCTTTGAAACCTTTCTCTACAGAAGGAATAAATTCTTTAGGGATACGACCCCCTTTAATTTTATCAATAAATTGTAAGCCTGTACCTTCAAAGTCTTCATCAACTGGTCCCATTTCAAATACAATGTCACCAAATTTACCACGTCCACCAGATTGCTTTTTATAAGTTTCTCTGTGCTCTGTAGTTTTTGTTAATGCTTCTTTATATTCTACTTGAGGTTCACCTTCATTTACTTCTACTTTAAACTCACGTTTTAATCTATCTACAATAATATCTAAGTGCAACTCTCCCATTCCAGAGATAATAGTTTGACCAGAAGCTTCATCAGTTTTCACTTGAAAAGTAGGGTCTTCTTCAGCCAATTTACCTAAAGCCATTCCTAACTTATCTACATCAGCCTTAGTTTTAGGCTCAACAGCAATACCAATTACTGGATCTGGAAAATCCATTGATTCTAAAATAATAGGATGTTTTTCAGCAGATAATGTATCTCCTGTTTTGATACTTTTAAATCCAACAGCAGCACCAATATCACCAGCTTCTATATAGTCAATGGCATTTTGTTTATTTGAATGCATTTGATAAATACGAGAAATACGCTCTTTTTTACCAGAACGATTGTTCAATACATAAGAACCAGCATCTAATCTACCTGAATACACTCTAAAAAATGCCAAACGACCTACAAAAGGATCGGTAGCAATTTTAAATGCTAAAGCTGCAAATGGTTCTTTTACATCTGACTTACGAGAAACTTCTTCTCCTGAATCTGGATTAATACCCACAATAGCTTCTTTATCTAAAGGTGATGGCAAATATCTACATACAGCATCTAACAGAAATTGAACTCCTTTATTTTTAAATGCAGAACCGCATATCATTGGAATGATTGCCATATCCATTACAGCTGCTCTCAATGCATTATGCACTTCGTCTTCTGTAATAGAATCTTCATCTTCCATATATTTTTCTAACAAGTTTTCATCATAACTTGCTACTTCCTCTATCAACAATCCTCTATAGGTATGTGCTTCTTCTTTCAAGTCTTCTGGAATATCAACAACTTCAAATGTTGCTCCCTTATCATCTTCGTTCCAAATGATAGCTCTATTTTTAACTAAATCAACAACGCCTTTAAAATTCCCTTCTTCACCGATTGGTAAAACAATTGGAACAGCATTAGATCCAAGCATTTCTTTCACCTGCTTATTTACCATTAGAAAGTCTGAACCTTGACGATCCATTTTATTTACAAAACCAATTCTTGGCACTTTGTAATTATCAGCTAATCTCCAGTTAGTTTCTGATTGAGGCTCTACGCCATCAACTGCAGAAAACAAGAAAACCAATCCGTCAAGAACTCTTAACGACCTGTTTACTTCAACAGTAAAATCAACGTGACCAGGAGTGTCAATAATATTAAAGTGATATCCTTTAGTATCGTCAACAAGTTTTCCATTTTCGGTAGGAAAATTCCACTCACAAGTTGTTGCAGCAGAAGTAATCGTGATACCACGCTCTTGCTCTTGCTCCATCCAATCCATGGTAGCAGCACCATCATGCACCTCTCCAATTTTATGACTTACACCTGTATAATATAGAATACGCTCTGTAGTTGTGGTTTTACCAGCATCAATATGTGCTGCAATACCAATATTTCTTGTAAATTTTAAATCTCTAGCCATTTCTAATTAAAATCTAAAATGTGAAAATGCTTTATTTGCTTCTGCCATTTTATGCACGTCAGTTCTTTTCTTAACCGCAGCACCTTCTTCTTTTGCCGCTGCCAAAACTTCACCCGCTAAACGCTGAGCCATAGATTTCTCATTACGTTTTCTAGCGTAAAGAATCAACCATTTTATAGCCATAGAAACTTTTCTATCTGCTCTAATTTGCATAGGTATTTGAAATGTTGCACCACCTACTCTTCTACTTCTCACTTCTACATGTGGCATAACGTTAGATAACGCTTCTTTCCAAATCTCTAAAGATGATTTTTCTTCATCTTGTTTTCTTTCTTCAACAATTTCTAAAGCATCATAAAACACTTTAAAAGCTGTAGATTTTTTACCATCTTTCATCAAGTTATTTACAAAACGTGTAACTAACTGATCATTAAACTTAGGATCTGGTAATAGAATCCTTTTTTTGGCACTTCTTTTTCTCATTACTTCTTTGAGTTTATCTATTAGTAATAACTATCACCAATACATTGATTATTTGTTTTAACAGTTCCTGAAATAAATTCAGGAGAGCTATTTCTTAGGACGTTTAGTTCCGTATTTTGAACGGCGTTGAGTTCGTCCTTCTACTCCTGCAGTATCTAAAGCACCACGAACTACGTGATATTTAACTCCAGGTAAATCTTTCACTCTTCCTCCTCTAACTAATACTATCGAGTGCTCTTGTAAATTATGTCCTTCACCAGGTATGTATGCATTCACCTCATTACCATTAGTCAACCTTACCCTTGCTACTTTACGCATAGCAGAGTTTGGTTTTTTTGGTGTAGTAGTGTAAACACGTGTACATACGCCTCTTCTTTGTGGACAAGAATTTAATGCAGCCGATTTGTTCTTCTTAGTTATTTGGGTTCTTCCCTTGCGTACTAATTGCTGTATAGTTGGCATATTAATTAATTATTGTTTTTTATTTACTTAAAACCTCTTTTTTAAGAGTGTGCAAATGTATAAATAATATTTGGGGTTTCAAACAGGTGTAGCATAAAATTTATCATCATTTTAAAAACATTTTAAAAGGTGCAATTATTCAGCTGTTTTTTAACTATTTTTGAGGCGTTTTGAAGCGAAATTATACACCATATATATATACC
>DOIV01000044.1:25390-25537 GCA_003511845.1 Flavobacteriaceae bacterium
ATTTACTTTTACAAGACATTACCTTTCAAAAAGAGCATTTAACAGAATTTTCTTTACACAAAACTTTAGATTCCGTAAAATTACACTTAGAAAAAATAGGCTTTCTTAATTATGCTATGGATAGTATCATAAAAAGACCTATCTTAA
>DOIV01000022.1 GCA_003511845.1 Flavobacteriaceae bacterium
CTATTTATGATAATGAATCTGTTACAGTAGATTTTACCCTCCAAGAAAGTAACCCTCAACTTCAAGAAGTTGAGGTCGCTGGCAGGATCAACCCCTATAAAAATGAAGTGACAGCTATTGGTACCAAAACAACTACGGCATTAAAAGATGTACCACAATCAATAAGTTTTGTAACTTCAGAACTAATGCATGATCAGAATGCTTTAGTTATTACTGATGTTGTCAGAAATATTAGTGGAGTAAACCAAGAGTCAATATCAGGTGATTATAGAATTAGAGGCTTTAAATCTAGTCGAATAATAACCATCAATGGCTTAAGAATAAAAAAAGGTTGGATGCCTGCACTTATCAGTAATATGGAACGCATTGAAGTAGTCAAAGGAGCTAATTCAGCATTATATGGTTTCTCTGACCCAGGCGGTACTATAAATAGGGTGACTAAAAAACCATTAAAAGAATCTAAACAAGGAATTAGATTTTCTGCTGGTAGTTTTAATACTATTAGATCGGAAATTGATTTTACAGGGTCAATTAATAAAGATAAAACAGTATTGTATCGGCTTAATGTTGCTCAACAAGGAAATGATTCTTTTAGAGATTTACAAGGAAGAAAAGATCTTTTGATTGCCCCCTCAATTTCTTTTTTACCTACCGAAAAAACAAGAATAGATTTAGATCTAATTTATAGTACTGTTGATGCTAGAGTAGATAGAGGACAACCTTTTTGGGGCGATCCAGGTGGACAAGCAACCTTAAAAACCACACCTATTACACTTACTGCAACCTTGGCTAGTAGTTATAATAAAGAAAATAGTTTATCATTATTAGGATCAATTAGCCATGAATTTAGTGATAAAATAAAGTTTAATACTTCATTAATTACAAATCGATATAACAGAGATTATCTTGAACAGCGTACAAATAATAGATATGGTGTAGATATAAATGGTAATATGCTACCTACCAAGATGGAAGGAAGGTTTCAAAGAGGAGAACGAACAGAAGCAAATTTTAATTTGAATTCATATTTCAGTTTTGAAGTAAAAACAGGAGCTGTAGAACACAATATTTTAGTTGGGTATGATTATGATAGGCAAACTCTATTACCTGGAGCATGGGACATAAGACTGGCTGGTTCATTTCGTAATGCAGCCAATACAGGAGCTATAAAATCTTTTGATTCAGACAACCCTAATCTCTATTTATTAGATGCTGATGGAAACCCAGTTCCTAATATGCCTTATTTTGATTTGGAAAATCCTAATTATAACCCTCAAGATTATAAAAATTATTTTACTAAATTTAGAACTCGCCCTGCTACCTTGTTTTTCTCAAATGGTATTTACATACAAAATCAAATGAAAATAGGAAAACTACAAGTATTACTAGGTCTTAGACAAGAGTTTTATAGAAACTTTAAAGACTATAAAAAAGAGGGAGAAGAAAAAATAAAACAAAAATCTTTAATACCTAGAATAGGAGCTGTTTTTAGTATCACAGATAATATTAATATTTACGGCACATATCTAGAAGGGTTTCAGCCACAAAGATCAAATCATATTGCTGACCCTGATGCGTTTGGAGGTCCTTTTGACCCGCTTACCAGTACTATGATGGAGTTTGGAACCAAAACAGAGTGGTTTAACAAAAAATTAAGCATTACAGCAAGTGTTTATGAAATTGAACAAAACAATATTTTGATAGATGCTGAAGACCCAAATAATCCCGATTTATTAGAACAAAGAGGTCAAGAAACATCTACAGGAGTAGAATTTGAAATAAATGGGCAGGTTCTTCCAAACCTTTCAATCAGTGCTAATTATTCTTATAACGAAGCACTTATTACAGAAAGTGATAACCCAGATGAAGTAGGTGCAAGAAAAGAATATGCTCCTCTTAATATAGGTGGATCATGGATAAAATATAATGTGAATAATGGAGCGTTAGATGGTCTTGGTCTTGCTTTTGGAAGTAATTTTGTGTCAAAACAATATACAGGTGCTGATTTCTTTTTACCTGGTTATGTAGTTTTTGATGCCGCAATATATTATAAAATAGGTAAAGTACAATTATCAGCAAATTTATACAATTTGGAAAATAAAAAATACTGGATAGGAAGAGGAAGAGCAGGTAGAGGTATAACTGCAAACCCTGGAGCTCCCAGAAATTTTTTGGTTAGTGTTGGGTATTCGTTCTAGCTAAACGAAAACTGAAGCCATATTTTAAAGCACAAGGGGATGCATCTCAATAAAGCCCCATAGGGTTTTCCCAGATTCTTTGGCAAATCGGTAGTCTTATGGTTGGTTAACCTTGCGGTCGTTAAAGATTGCAACGATGACCCTTATATACCCAATACATTTAGGTTTTCGGGATAACTAAATTTGAAGATTAAATTTAAAAATCAATTCACTAATAATCAGTAATTTATGTGTATTTTATTTGGTTGGTAAGGTTATATTTTGCATATTTACATCATTGATAATCAGATTAATGACTCTAAATTTAACACAACATCAGAGAGACCAAATAAAGCAATTGCACCGCCGTTGTAAGCAAAGAAAACACGCTGACAAATTAAAAGCAATCTTATTACTTGCTGATGGTTTTTCTTGTGTGCATGTTGGGAAAGGTCTGTTATTAGATGATGATACCATATTGTCTT
>DOIV01000266.1 GCA_003511845.1 Flavobacteriaceae bacterium
CCTACTTTGTTTTCAAAAGTAAAGTCTCTAAATTCTGGCACCATTCTTTCATAAGTAAACCAATCTAAATCACCTCCTTTAGCACCACTACCTTTATCAGAAGATAACGTTTTGGCTAAATCAGCAAATTTAGACATATCTTTTTTTACAACAATCAATAAGCTATCTGCCATTTTTTTAGCCTCAGCTTCATTTTGAGTAATTGCAGGGTCGTTAGTTGTGCCTAGAAAAGGTATTAAAATATGCCTTGCTCTTACAGAATCTGGCATTTGTTTTACAGCAATTAGTTTTGTGATTTTTAAAAAATTATTTTCTTTATAAGGGCCATAGACATCACCAATATTTAAATTAAATAATGTGTCGGCAATTGCTTGGTTAATTTTTGATTTTGTTAAAAAAGCATTATTTAAAGGTGTGTCAGATGTTCTATTTCTAAAGAAATCTTCAACATTGTCAGTGTTTTTAAATCCGGTGATTTTTACATTAGATTTTGCAGCAGAACTATATTCTTCTTTATCGTTAATTATATCTGATAGTTCTTTTCTTATGATGTCTTTATCTTCGGCAGTCGCTACAATGTCAAATCTTACAAAACTAACATCTCTTGAAGCCTCAGCTTTAAAATTATTAGGATGACTTTTTACATAGGCTTTAATCTCATCATCAGTAACAGTAACTGTACTATCAGAAATAGATGTAAATGGAACATATACATATTCTAAATCAAGTTTTGTGTTGTTAGCGATAAAATGTCGTTCTCCTTCTTTTAAGGTAGCTCCTAAACCAGCAGTGATTAAATTATTATAGGTTCTTAATTCTAAATTATTTTTAATATTATCCTCATATTGACGCCAGCGTAACCACGCTTGTTTGCTTTGCTGATCATCTTCTTTAGCATCGTTTATATTTGCTACATAATCTTTAAATTGATCTTCATCAAATAAACCTGCTTCATTTTTAAATTGAGGACTGTTTGAATATTGTTTAATAATCTCATCCCAAATATCTTTTTCTCCTATAGCAATGCCAGATTTCTCTAATTGAGTTTTATAAATTTTTTGACTGATTAAATTATTCCAAGCAGCATTTACATTTTGCATTTGGCTGCCTCTGTTACCTTGTTGAGATTTTATTTGGTCAACCAATTTAACAAATTCTTCTCTGCTAATGTTTTCTCCATTAATTTCACCAATAGAATTGTTAGAACTGCCAAAACCACCACTTGTAAAAACATCACCTATTACAAATGAAAAAAGTGCTAATGCGATGACGATGATTAAAAACAATGAACGTTCTCTAATTTTACCTAAAATTGCCATTATATATTGTATTTATAAATTGTATTAATTACTTAATTGCCTGAAATTAAAAGAAATAATGCTTGGTTAAATTCAGTTTGCAAAACTACAATATCCATTCAAATAAAAAAAGGAGATTGCAATTAAATTATATGTTTTAAATTCAATCTTTTTCAGCTAAAACTTTAAGATTGATATCTTCTATTTTTGAAGAAGAAACTTTTATAATAGTAAATTGAAAATTGTCAATTTCAATAATTTCACCTTGTTGGGGAATACTCTCCGTTTTATCAACAATTAAGCCACCTATAGTTTCATAAGCATCATCTTTAGGAAGTGATAAGTTATAGGTTTCATTAATATAATCAACCTCTAAGCGTCCTGAGAATTCAAACACATTATCATTGATTATATTCTCTAACAATTCAGTTGAATCATGCTCGTCTTCAATATCACCAAATAGTTCTTCAATAATATCTTCGATAGTGATTAAACCCGATGTGCCACCATATTCATCAATAACAATTGAAATACTTTTTTGTTTTTTTGTCAGTTCATTCAGAATATGATTTATCATCATGGTTTCTGGTACAGAATCTATAGGTAATAATATAGAGCGGATTGATTTTGGGTTTTTATACAATTCAAATGCATGGATGTAGCCAATAACATCATCTAAAGAGTTCTTGTAAACTATTATTCTAGATAAGCCTGTTTCTATAAATAAATTTTTTAAATTTTTAATTGAGTCTTTAACGTCTATTGCAACAATATCTGTTCTAGGTATCATTGCTTCTCTTGCTCTAACATTGTGAAAATCTAAAGCATTTCTAAATATTTGTATTTCTGAATCGACTTTTTCATCAGAAATTTCTAATTGCTCATTAATATAATTACCTAGTTCTGCTTTTGTGAATGCCAATTGAGCATTGTCTTCTTTTGTATTAAAAAACACACGTAAAACAAAATCAGAAATAAACATAATAAAATCAGAAATTACATAAAACAGTAAAAAGAAGATATAAGCTGGAATAGCAAATATTTTAAGTGCTTCGTTTGCAAAAATTCTAAAAATAGCTTTTGGTAAAAATTCAGCAGTTACTAATATTATTAGGGTAGATATTAAAGTTTGAACTAATAATATAAAAAAATCATTGGCTAAATAAGGTTTTAGAAAAGGCATTAATAGTTCACCCATAAAGTATCCATAAACAACGAGTGCTATATTATTACCTACCAACATGGTTGTGATAAATTTTGAGGGTTTCTCGGTAAGTTTTGTTAAGGTTTTAGATAAAAAACCTGCTTTTTTCTTTTCAAGCTCAATATGCATTTTATTGGCAGAAATAAAAGCGATTTCCATTCCAGAAAAAAAAGCTGAGAGTAGTATTGAAAAGATTATAATGATAAGTTGAATTTCCAATTTGTAAAAATTATATTTATCTAAATAATAGGATTATTTATATCTAGCAAAGTAATAAAAAAAGTTGACTAATTTATGGTGTCTTTCTTTTTTTGATTATTTCTTGCTTCAATTTTTTTTCTAAAATGTTTCTTAAAAAAAAACATAAATATCGCGAGTGCAGAAAGTCCTAATGCAAGATAAGCATTATTACGTTCTCCATCTTTATTGAATTTATTAACACCCTCAATCAATAAAAATAGACCAATAATTAAATATCCATATTCAAAAAATCGTCTTAAGTTTTTCATTTGTTTAATTTTTGTTACTTTCATTAAGATATACAATTCCACTAAAATCTTTCATTGTTACCTTACTAAGGTCTTCATTAGATTCAAACCCAACACCTTTTAAGGTATCTAGTTTTGTAATTAATTTAAATGGTTTCTCAGTATAAATATAGTGAGTGTTTTGATCCCAAAAAAGTTGTTCAGTAAATAGTTTGCTTTTTTCTTTATGATTGGTAATGATTACATTTCCTTTTACTTCTGAAATTTGAGTTTTACTATACGTTTTGGTATAGTTTGCAGTTAGCGTAACAGAATCTCCAAATTTATCATAAGTAACTATATGTATCCCTTTTGGGAATTCTTGATAAGGATGTGCTTCTCTGTTGCCAAAGTCATATAATAAAGGAGTAATTAGTTTTGTTTTTACATATCCAGAATCGGTATGGATTAAATACACCTCTTTTGTGATACCAATTGGTAAGTTTTTTTCAGCTAAAAAATCTTGTATTTCTTTAATGTCATTTTCACAAGAAAAAATTAGTGCCACTAAAAAGATAGCAGCACTAATTTTAATTTTATAAAAAATGGAACTTAACATTAGTCAAATTTATGGAACTGTTACCGTTTCACCAATCCAACAACCAACTTTATGTCTACTACCTGATTTTACTCCTGCTACAAATAATATTTTTTTAGAAGGAAACTGAGCAGAATAACTTCTAATATGTCCGTTAGCTTTTGATGTTATACTAGGGTCAACTGCCTTTGCACGTCTTGCTTTATTTACAGCAGCTACATAAACCATTCTTTTACTGATTTCATCAGTACCACAACTGTTGGCACTCTTAGCATACATTCTAGCTATTAATAGATAAGCTTTACCCATATTTGGTCTATGCTTCAAAGCTTTTCTTGCATAACTAACTGCTGAAGAACCATACATAGTTCTTGCAATTCTATACAGGTAATCTGCTTTTTTATATGGATCAGTTTCTAAATCAATTGCTTTTTTTCTAAACTCTAACGCTTTTTTCTTTTCATCTCTTTTTTCTAAAATACCTGCATAGAAAATATAAGCTTTAGGTGAAGGGTCTGATGTTACCCAAGCTTCTACCATTTTAGGATACAGAGCATCTTCAGTACATTCTTTAGAGAATAACCTTGATACAGCTCTGCGTAACCATTTAGAGTCTGTTTTATGAGCTTCAAAATTCTTTTGGTATAATGGAATTAGTCTGTCACAAGTAGCAACTTTACTGATAATTCGATCTAGAACACCTTCTACTTGACCTAAAGCAGTTAAATTAATACCAATATTCTTTCTTTTTTTAACTTCTTTAGACGTTAATGTTTTACCTAAAGAATCTTTAGCATTTATTACATCTGATTGTTTTGTTAATTTATCTATTTTATTATTTACACCTTCTACCACATCATCATAAGTATCAAATACTTTCTGAACATTTGTGTCTTTATTTCTATCAGTTACTTCTTGAAAAAAATTAGCCAAGTTTTTAATGCTCATCCCAGTTGGATCAGCTTTAAAGGCAGTATCTAATTTTTCAAAAACTTGATCTTTTGTAGCTCCTATTTTTATTAAAGATTTAGCCCAGTCACTATAAACCTTACCTAAATTCTTAGGAAAATGTTTGATACGTTGCGTGTAAATATCATTAATTAATTTTGCTGCTGCAGTTTTATCACCAGTTTTATATCTGTTTTCAGCAATTTTTATACCATCTGAATAAACATATAATGAAGCTTTTGGGCAATTGTCAAAACACCATTTCCAGTTTTCATAAGCTCCTTCAAAATTTTTAGCTTTTACACTTTCGTGAAAAAGAGATAAATTTTGTTGACATTTTTTTGGCTCTGTACCATACTTGTCTTGTCCATTAACGGTACTAATTCCTGTTAAAAGAAATATGACCATTACTAATTTTGTTATACGTTTCATCATCTTGTGGTTTATTAATTAATCTAAAATTTGTTTTTGAGAGGCTTTTTATTATTTAATTTTTGGTTTTATAAACCATTTATCATTTAATGTTAAACCGAGGCGAAAGTTAAAATAATTTTCTTTAATAAGCGAATTATTTATTTCTCCTCTTTTACCAAACTCAAAACCTAGGTTTAAATTAGATAATTGTCTGCCAATCGGTAAACCTACTCCAAAAGACATGCCAAAATCATTTACGGTTGTATTCTCTACAGCTAAACCTGTTTTTTTGTAGTTAAAACCAGCTCTATATGTAATACGGTCCCAATAACTAGAAATAGAATTTATTTTAGGAGTATAAAAGCCACCTATAGAAATTCTACTAGCGTTTTCATAAGAAATTTTAGTATTGTTATTTAATACACCGTCAGTAAATTCTATTGCTTCATTGAAGCTATATTCAACAGCTGCATGCCATTTATTTTCTTCACCAACACCAAAACTTAAAGCAGTGTTTAATGGTTTTTTAATTGTACTAGTAAAAAACTTATCAATTAAATAATCCTTAGGAACAATAGTCTCAGAACCATTATTAGATAAAGTAAACAACTCTTCTTTACCTTTATTAGTGAGGGTATTTTTAAAATTTAATATAGCTCCAGCTTTTAAAGTTAATTTATCAGTAAGCTTTGTGTTGTATTGCATTCCTGCTTTAGCTGTAAAACCTTTTAAATTAGAACCTGTTCTATGCATGGTAGCGAGCTGTACACCATCTCTTCTGTTTAAAAGGGTGTTTTCAATACTTCCAAAAACATAAGCCCCTTCTATACCAAAACTTAAGTTCATAGGGAGTTTATAGCCAAAAGCTAAAAACACTCTATTAGTGCCTCCTTTACCATTAAAACTATTTATTTGGGTTAAGTCACCATTGGTGTTTTTAAATTCTTCAGTTAACGAATAGCCAACTGTAGTGTTGGGCTGTAATCCAAATGAAAACCCAGAGTTTAAACCTATAGGCATACCAATAGCAAAATAGGATAAAGAAGTACTAGAGGCACTACCAGTATTGTTACCATCATCAATTCGTGTCGCTTTGCTTTCTACCGTTAAGGTGTAAGAAGTAAACCGTAAATGTGCTAAAGCAGCAGGGTTTGAAAATGAAATTTGATAAGGACTGTTAAATGCAACCCCAATTTGCCCCATACTTATTTCTTCAACTGTTTTTAGGCTTGTTTCTTCACCAATACCAAAAAACGAATACGGCGAAGCATTGTTTTTTTGAGCAAAGCTTTGAATAGATAAAAGGATAAGTGATAATCCTATAATTTTCTTAATCATTTGTTTAGATTATGTATCAAAATACTATTAAGTCCTTCCAATAAAAAATTTGGATTGGCAAATATGCTACTTTTTAACTTTTTAGCCAAGAAAATTGTGTCTCCTCCTGTTAAAACTACTGTTAAATTTGAATATTTATTGCTATATTGATCAATTATGCCATCAACTTCATGAATTAACCCGTTTAAAACACCTGAATGAATAGAGCTTTTAGTATCCTTACCTATTAATTGATAGGTGTCAGGTTCTAATAAAGGTAAATTAGCTGTAAATTGATGTAATGCTTTATACCTTATCGAAATTCCTGGAGAAATAGCTCCACCTAAATATTCATTAGAAGTGTTGATGAAATCGTAAGTTATACATGTGCCAGCATCAATCACTAAGGTGTTTTGATTGGAATATTGACTCACAGAAGCACTAGCTAAAGCAATTCTATCAACGCCAAGTGTAGTTGGCGTTTTATAATGGTTTTGAAACGGAACATTTGTTTTTTGATTAAGTTCAATACTTTTGTCAAAAACTCCAATACATTTTATTGTATCACTACGAAGTTTTGTTACTGAGGATACGATACAGTTTTTTAAAGGATACTTTTTTTGAAGTTTTTGTATGTTATTATCAATCAAATCAGAGCTTATTGCAACTTTTTCAAGCATTACATTTTTTTTAAAAACTGCAATTTTGGTATAGGTATTACCAATGTCTAGTATTAAATTCATTTGTATTTTTAATCAGGTGTAAAAATAATACATTTTGTTTTGAATAGTATAAAATTTAAATTTATATTTGCAACCGCTTAAAAGCAATGGTACCTTAGCTCAGTTGGTAGAGCAATGGACTGAAAATCCATGTGTCCCTGGTTCGATTCCTGGAGGTACCACAAAAACCCG
>DOIV01000201.1:0-444 GCA_003511845.1 Flavobacteriaceae bacterium
TTTATTGATTATTTTGCTAGTAGTTTATCAAAATTTGACGAATTGATTTTGTTAGATATCTATCCAGCAAGAGAAAAACCAATTGAAGGTGTGACTTCTGAATGGTTATTAGGTAAAATAGACTTAGATAAGAAGCAGATTTCGTCAAAAGAAAATGTAATTAAAAATATAAAATCATCTGATGCTAAAATTATTGTAATGATTGGTGCTGGTGATATAGGTGTCTTGATTAATGAAGTTAAAAAAGAACTAGAAAGGTGAAAAAGTTCATTCCATATCTAAAAGGATTGTTGTTGCTGTGTTTGGTGATATTTCTTTATGGCTTCACGTCACACAGAAATAATGCAAAGAAAATTTCGAAAATTATTGATATCAATTTTGAGAATGGAGACAATCTTTTTATCACCTATGAAACGGTTAATAAATTGTTAATACAAAATTACG
>DOIV01000201.1:837-1507 GCA_003511845.1 Flavobacteriaceae bacterium
ATTGCTTTCTAATGAAATGATAGAGAAAGCGGAAGTTTTTATGAATGTGAATGGTGAACTAGGTGCTGTTATCATACAGAAAACGCCTATTGCAAGAGTAAATCAAGGAAGTACAGCGTACTATATTGATAGAAATGGAAGGAAAATGCCATTATCATCTAGTTTCTCTGCTAGAGTTCCTATCGTAGAAGGAATTCAAAAGGGTATTATATCTGATGAAGTATTTAAGCTAGTTACAGTAATTTATAATGATGAATTTCTTAAAAAACAAATTGTAGGTGTAGAACAGATATCAACAAAAGAGTTTGTTTTAAAAACTAGAATAGGAAATCAAACTGTAGAATTAGGAAGTTTAAATGAGTTAGATCAAAAAATTAAAAAATTAAAAGTGTTTTATCAAAAAGCAATCAATGGTAAAATACTTGAAAATTATAAAACAATTAATCTTGAGTACGCCAATCAGGTTGTGTGTTCAAAAAAATAAATTATGGAACAGGATAATATAGCCGTTGGTTTAGATATTGGAACAACCAAAATTGTAGCCATGATTGGTAAAACAAATGAGTTTGGTAAGTTAGAGATACTTGGTGTGGGTAAAGCTAAAAGTATGGGCGTACACAGAGGAGTTGTTAATAATATTACCCAAACCATACAATCTATTCAACAAGCT
>DOIV01000201.1:1872-6313 GCA_003511845.1 Flavobacteriaceae bacterium
CAACATATTCGCAGTTTGCATCATAGTGATTATATTACTAGGCCAAATTCTGAAAAGGTTATTGACGAAAGCGATATTGAAAAATTAGTAAATCAAGTACATAAGTTAGTAATGCTTCCGGGTGAAGAGATTATACATGTACTTCCACAAGATTATAAAGTAGACGGTCAAGCTGAAATTAAAGCTCCTATAGGCATGTATGGCGGTCGATTAGAAGCTAATTTTCATGTAGTGGTTGGGCAAGTTTCTTCAATTAGAAATGTAGGCAGATGTATTAAAAGTGCTGGTTTAGAATTGTCAAATATTACTTTAGAGCCTTTGGCATCATCAGAAGCTGTACTAAGTCAAGAAGAGAAAGAAGCAGGTGTTGCTTTGATTGATATAGGAGGCGGTACAACTGATTTAGCCATTTTTAAAGATGGAATTATTCGCCATACCTCAGTAATTCCTTTTGGAGGAAATGTAATTACTGAAGACATAAAAGAAGGATGTTCAATTATTGAAAAGCAAGCAGAATTATTAAAAACAAAGTTCGGTTCAGCTTGGCCAGGCGAGAATAAAGAAAATGAGATTGTTTCAATTCCTGGTTTAAGAGGTAGAGAACCAAAAGAAATTACCTTGAAAAATCTTTCTAAAATTATTCATGCACGCGTGGTAGAAATTATTGAGCAAGTGTATTTAGAAATAAAAAATTACGGTCACGAAGAGACTAAAAAGAAATTGATTGCAGGTATTGTTTTAACAGGAGGTGGTGCAGAACTAAAACACGTAAAACAATTGGTTGAATATATTACGGGTATGGATACTAGAATAGGTTATCCGAATGAGCATTTGGCAGGGAGTACAGATATTGATTTGTCTAGTCCAGCTTATGCAACAGCTGTTGGATTACTGATGAAAGGCTTAGATAAAAAAAGTAAAAATGAAAATGTTACTGTAAATAGTAACGTAGAATATTCTAAAAATAACGAGTCAGATTTTAGACCTAAAGTTGATAGGAAATCAATTTTTGAAAAATGGGCAGAAAAATTTAGAGAATTTTTAGACAATGCTGAGTAGAGCTGAACGTAAAGAAATTATCTAGAGGATAATTGTTGGTAAACAACCAAGAGTGTAAATAAATTTAAAGTAAAAAGATAATAAATAGAAATTTCAAAAAAAATAAAACTATGAGTACTGAATTTGAAAACCTGACATTTGATTTACCGAAAAATCAATCAAGTGTAATTAAAGTAATAGGCGTAGGTGGCGGCGGAAGTAATGCTGTTAATCATATGTTTAAAAAAGGTATTAAAGGTGTTGATTTTGTAGTTTGCAACACAGATGCACAGGCATTACAAAGCAGTCCTGTAATTTCTAAAATTCAATTAGGTGCAACGTTAACCGAAGGTTTAGGAGCTGGTGCAAATCCTGAAGTTGGTGAGCAAGCAGCAATGGAAAGTATTGAAGACATTAGAAAGATGTTAAGCTCAAATGCTAAAATGGTATTTATTACTGTTGGTATGGGTGGTGGTACTGGTACGGGTGCAGCACCAGTTATTGCCAAAGCTGCAAAAGAAATGGATTTGCTAACCATTGGCGTTGTTACGATACCATTTTCATTTGAAGGTAAAATGCGAAATGATCAAGCTAGAAAAGGGATTGATAAATTGAGTAAACATATAGATTCTTTAGTTGTAATCAATAATAATAAATTACGTGAAGTTTATGGTAATTTAGGTTTTAAAGCAGGTTTTTCTAAAGCAGATGAGGTTTTATCAACTGCAGCCATGGGTATTGCAGAAGTGATTACACATCATTATACGCAAAATATAGATTTAAAAGATGCCAAGACAGTACTTTCAAATAGCGGTACTGCTATTATGGGGTCAGCCATAGCAACAGGGCAAAACAGAGCACAAGAAGCGATTACTAAAGCTTTAGATTCACCATTGTTGAATGATAATAAAATTACTGGAGCGAAAAATGTATTGCTATTAATTGTTTCTGGAACTTCAGAAATTACGATAGATGAGATTGGAGAAATTAATGATTATATACAAAGTGAAGCTAAAAGCAATGTAGATATTATCATGGGTGTTGGTGAGGACGAAGAGTTAGGAGAATCAATCTCAGTAACTATTATTGCTACAGGATTTAACAAAGAACAACAACAAGAAATTAAACATACTGAAGAAAAAAAAATTATTCACGCTTTAGAAACTGATACTTTTTTGCCAAAACCAGTAAAAACTGAAACTCAAAATACGGATGTTGTACGACATGTCTTAGATGTTGAAAGTAAATCTGAGGAAGGTGAGATGATTTCTACCACGGCAACTATAAGAGAAATTGATGTGGTTTATGATAAGATTGAGTTAGAAGGCATTCAAGAAGCAAAAGAAGATTCTTTAGATGAGTTTGTAATAACACCTATAGCTCAAATAGAAGAAGTAGAAGAAATGATAGAAGAAGAAAATCAAATTACGTTAACTTTTGATTTACCATTATCTTCTAAAAAGAAAACAGAGGTTTTAGAAAATGAAGAAGTAATTAAGCATCCGTTAACTGCGTCTGAAGTTAGAAATATAGAAGTAATAGATCCTGTAATGATACAACCAACAGTAACTATTGATGGTAAAATAAAACACGGCTTAGAAAACTTTATGATCGAAGATGTAAAAAAAGCAGTAAAAACTAATATAAATACAGATGAGGTTGATAAAGAATTAGAATTTAACGTAAGAGTAGATACTAAAACTGAAACCAGTAAAAATATTGAAGACGAAGAGAATGAATCTCCTTTAAACCTTACTATTGAAGAATTGCAAAGTAGAGCAGATGATAGAAGACAAAAAATGAAAGACTTTAATTACAGATTTGCAAGTAGGCCTTCAAATATTGATGAATATGAAAGTCAACCAGCTTATAAAAGAATGGGTGTAGATTTAGATGATGTTGAGCCTTCATCTGAAACTACAGAAAACCAATCTAGAATATCATTAAGTTCAGATGATAATAATGATATTCAGTTACGTTCTAATAATTCATTTTTGCATGACAATGTGGATTAATTAGTATTTAGTTTTGTTTGTTAGAACCCAAAATGATTTAAAAATTGTTTTGGGTTTTTTGATACGATTCTAATTCATATTTCTATCTTTGTCTTAATAAAAATTTTGAATGATGAGTTTACAAATTAAAGTAATGGAAAAACTTAAAGAAGCAATGAAAGCTAAAGATACAGTTGCTTTAGCGTCTTTAAGAGCAATAAAATCGGCTATTTTAATGGCTCAGACTGCAACAGGAGCTAAACAAGATTTGGCTGAGGCAGATGAGTTAAAATTATTACAAAAATTAGTAAAACAACGAAAGGATAGTGCTACATTGTATACAGAACAAGGTAGAGATGATTTAGCAGCACCAGAATTAGAGCAAGTTACTATTATTGAGCAGTTTTTACCAGAGCAAATGAGTGCAGATGATTTGAAAAAAGTAATTACAAATATTATTTCTCAAACAGGAGCATCATCTATGGCAGATATGGGTAAAGTAATGGGAATGGCATCAAAACAATTGGCTGGAAAAGCTGATGGTAAAGCGATATCAACCATTGTGAAGCAGTTGTTGAGTTAACCCCTTCCTCCGTGAAGTGAGATGTGGATTAACAAAATGTATTCTAAAATAGAAATCTAACATTCAAAAATCGTAAATCAAAAATTAATTTGGTCCCGTAGTTCAACTGAACCTGCCGGCAGGCAGGTAGAATACTAGATATGTTACTGTTAATGGATAGTAGGATTAGAAAAATAAGATATGTTTTACGTCTATGTTTTATATAGTTTAAAGTTTAATAGAAGGTATACAGGTTTAGCAGCCGATATTGAGCGTAGATTATTAGAACATAATAATTGTAAGAATAGGTCAACTAAAGCTTATGTACCATGGAAGTTGATTTATATTGAAGAATTTAAAACTAGAATAGAAGCTAGAAAAAGAGAGAAATATTTAAAATCTGGGATTGGTAGAGAATTTATTGATGAAATATTAAATTGGCCCCGTAGTTCAACTGAATAGAATACTGGATTTCGGCTCCAGCGGTTACAGGTTTGAATCCTGTCGGGGTCACGAATAAATGAAAACCTGCAACGTAGTTGCAGGTTTTCTATTGAAGTACTATGTTGAAAGTTTACTTTCATAAAATAGTACTTCAATAGAAAATATAAATTCAGGGAATTTATATTAGATAAAACGGTCTTTGATGAAGATACGATTTCCAAAACAAAAAAGGATTTAAAACAAATTTCCTATAAAACAATGCCATACACAGAAGATGATATTTATGATGACATTACAAACAGAATTATTGATTGGTATTTAGAAAACCCAAAGCAATTAGCTCATATAAAAAACAACAAACTTTACTGTTAAAATTTCCATCACTATTCTCGCCACTATTGGT
>DOIV01000039.1 GCA_003511845.1 Flavobacteriaceae bacterium
GAAATAATCATAATTTCTGTATTAATTATTACCTAAAATTAATGGCATGCCATCTTTACCTCCAACAATCACTACTTTTGTATTTGGCGATTTAGACAATTCTAAAGTAGCTTCTATACCTTTGTCTTTTAAAATTTTGTCAGTAAGTGAAGCACTTAAAATTGTATTAGCATCAGCTTTACCTTTGGCTTCAATACGCTGTTTTTCTGCTTCTTTTTTTGCTTTTTGTAACCTAAATTCATACTCTAAAAATTCTTGCTCTTGCCCAAGCTTTCTTTCAATTGCATCTTTAATAGTATTTGGCAAGGTAACATCTCTAACCAATATATTGTTTAATTGGACAAACTCTCCTGTTAAAATCTTTTTTGTTTCTTCAAATATTTCTTTTTGAATAATGGCTCTTTTTGAAGAGTAAATCTGTTCTGGCGTATAACGACCAACAACTTCACGTGTAGCTGATCGTAAAGCTGGACGAACTACTCTTTCTAAATAATTAATTCCTTTAGTTTGATGTAACATACCTAATTTACTAATATTAGGATGGTACCATGCTGTTGCATCTAGTTTAATATCTAAACCATTAGAAGATAATACTTTCATCTCATCAAAAAATTCTTGCTGACGTACTTCGTACACTTCTACATCATTCCACGGGGCTACTATATGAAACCCCTCTCCCATTGGTGGTTGATCAGTTACTACACCGCCTCCAAAGCGTTTCCAAAGCACACCAGCTTCACCTGCATCAATAGTTACAAAAGATTTAGAAAATAATATGATGGCAATGATTGCTAAAAAAATAAATGGCATAGCCACTTTCGGGAAATTTAGTTGATTGTTACTCATTTTTGTTTGTTTTTAATTTTTTCAAATTTACAATTTAAATTACTTATTAAGTTGTATTCACTTTTATATTTTACCGTAATACTTTCTTATAAACCATTCTAAACTAAAAAGAAAGAGTATTAGTGGTAATAACCATTTCCAATTTATTATTGAAATTAAATGTTCTTTACTTTTTTGAATGGTATGGTATTGTTTATCTTCAAGCAGATGTTGAATTAGGCTTTTAGTATTTTTTATAGTAAAAAATACACCTTTAGAATTGTTTGCTAAACTCTTAAGGTCTTTAGTATTTGCTGATGTAAATTGTTGTTCGACATCATAAGGCAATACCGTAAAGTTACCATATTTACTGCGATTATCATTTGTAATTACCGAAAAATTATAGTCGCCAGTTTTTAAATCACTTAACACAACTTCAAAATGGGTGTTTTTTAAAGTAAAAGGAATTTTTCTTTGTTCTTTTGTTCTCTTGTTTGTCAAAGTTAAAGATAATACAGAGTTTTTAACAAATGCATAATTAGCATCAAATGGCTGAGCTTTTATAACAACATCTTTATTGGCAAAAATAATTGGTTTGTAGTCAATATCTAAACGACTACTCTTTTTTGAAGATGCTAAATATTGAATCAGTTTACTAAAGAAATTATCAAATGCTATAAAGGAATTGTTTTTTAAATGGCTTTGCATTCTCCATTTCCAGCTATTTTCACCAAAAAGTACTGCTCCCCTCCTATTATTAACTGAAAAAGTTGCTAATAACGGGTTCTTTGTTGAAAAATTAGAAATGTTTTGAAAAAGTAATGTTTTATAAGGCAAAGAGAAACTAACCACGCCAAAGTAATCTTCTAAAGGATTAAAATCTGCAAAGCCAATATTTTCAATAATAAATTCATCAAAGTCAGTATTGAAGCTAGCAGTAAAATCTTCTGTTTTATCAATCTGTTTTTTAGAAAAATATTGTTGAGATTTGTTTAGAAAATTCCAATCAGTAACAGTACCTGTAATTGTAAAAGTATTGATTTGGTTTAGCTCAATGTCAGCCATTATATTTTTGAATTTAATTGTTGGCTGGTATAGAATAACTAATTGATAATCTTTAAATTGAATTGTTTTATTTAAATCATTTTCAACAACAACTTTAAGTTGTTTGTTTGACGAAATTGATCTTTTCATCATACTGATATCAGGATGATTTACAGCACTTAATATCAAAATTTTAGCTTGCTCATCAATAACCTCAATACTGAAGTTTTTTTGGTTATTTATTGTGTTTTTTTCATTTTCAAGTGTTGAAATCGTACATCTTAAATTTTGAATTCCAATAGAATTGGCTGGTAAATCAAACTGTACTTTTTGTGAAGACTTCTCTTTAGAAAATGTCAATTGTTTTTTATAGACTACTTTGCCTTGTTGATAAACATTAAGTGTTTTATTAATATTTTGTTGTCCATCATAATTTACAAAGACTTCAACAGGAAAATAATTATTTAAATTGGTATATGAATTTACATTTATTTGGTTGATTTTTAGGTCATCATACTGTAAAGTATCACCGACTATTACAGGGTAAATAGCTTGTTTAGCAGCAAAAAACGTGTAATCTGCTCCTTGGGTTTGATTACCATCTGTTACTAAAATTGTTGGAGCTACGTTTCCTCTATCTATCTCTTGTAATGTTTTAAGACTTTTTACTATGTTAGTCTCTGAAAATGTATAAGTAAAGGAGTCTTTTAACTGCAAATCATCTGCGAAAGCATAATAATTCAAGTTAAATTTCTCGTTAAGAATTGTATTTTCTTTTAATTGCTTGAGAAAAGCATCAATATTTTGCTGCTGTTTTGCATAAGCTATAGAAGTTGAATTATCTATTAAAATATTAAGTTTAGGCTTAATATCTTCATACTTTTTTATTTTTATTTTTGGATTGATTAAGGCAATCAACACCAAAAAAATGGATGAAAAACGTAAAAACCCTAAAAATAATGTTGTTTTACTTTTGTCTTTAGTTTTATAATAATATTGAAAATACGTTAACAGTATAGCAATGATACCAGCTAATATTATAAATAAAATAATTTTTGATGCCATTTATCAAATTACTTTTCTAAGTAGAAGTTTTTAAGTCAACATTCCTCCGTCAACATTTAGTGTTTGTCCAGTGATGTAAGTAGATAAATTTGATGCTAGAAATACACAAGCATTCGCAATATCTTCAGGAGTTCCACCTCGTTTTAGAGGTATTGATTCACGCCAACCTTTTACCGTTTCTTCTGGCAAGGCACCTGTCATTTCAGTTTCAATGAAACCTGGAGCAATTGCATTACAACGTATATTTCTAGAACCTAACTCTAAAGCAATAGATTTTGTAAAACCTAAGATACCAGCTTTTGAAGCCGCATAATTTGATTGACCAGCATTACCTTTCACTCCAACAACAGAACTCATATTAATAATTGAACCAGAACGTTGTTTCATCATAGGTCTAATGACAGCTTTTGTTAAATTAAAAACCGATTTTAAATTGACTTCAATTACTTTATCAAAATCTTCTTCTGAAATACGCAATAATAAATTATCTTTAGTGATTCCTGCATTATTTATCAATACATCTATAGTGCCGAATTCTTCAAGCACATCTAAAGCTAATTGTTGAGCTGCGTCAAAGTTAGCAGCATTTGATTGAAATCCTTTGACTTTTACACCATAAGATTGTAATTCTTTTTCAAGAGCTTTGGCAGCATCAACTGAAGCATTGTATGTGAATGCAATATTAGATCCGTTTTTGGCAAATACTTCGGCTATACCTTTGCCTATTCCTCTTGATGCACCAGTTATTAATGTGGTTTTATTTTCTAGAAGTTTCATGTGTTAATTCTTAATATATTATATAATTCAAAGGTAAGCAAATTGTTTCTTTTAATCGCAGAGTGATAGTCAAAAACGATGTTTGAATCAAAATAAAAAAAACCTGTTTGAAATATATCGAACAGGTTTCTTTTGAAAGAAAAATAGATCTTATTTTTGTTTTAAAACTTCAGCAACTTTCAAGCCTATTTCAGCTGGTGAATTCACTACATGAATTCCGTTTTCAGCCAAAATAGCCATTTTTGCTTGAGCTGTATCTCCTTCTCCACCTACTATTGCTCCTGCATGCCCCATGGTTCTACCTACTGGTGCAGTTTGCCCAGCAATAAAACCAATTACTGGTTTTCTATTACCATCTTCTTTAATCCATTTGGCAGCATCCGCTTCAAGCTGACCTCCTATTTCACCAATCATCACAATACATTCAGTTTCATCATCATTCATTAATAATTGAACTGCATCTTTTGTTGTTGTACCAATAATTGGGTCACCACCTATACCAATAGCTGTAGTAATACCTAAGCCTTGTTTCACCACTTGATCAGCCGCTTCATAAGTTAAAGTGCCTGATTTTGAGATGATTCCCACTTTTCCTTTTTTGAATACAAAACCTGGCATAATACCAACTTTTGCTTCACCTGGTGTTATAACTCCTGGACAATTTGGTCCTATCAATCTACAGTCCTTATCAGAAATATATGCTTTTACTTTTACCATATCTGCTACTGGTATACCTTCAGTAATACAAATAATGACTTTGATTCCTGCTTCTGCAGCTTCCATAATAGCATCACTTGCAAAAGCTGGTGGTACAAAAATAATACTTGTATCTGCTTGTGCTACTTTTACAGCTTCAGCAACAGTATTAAAAACAGGTTTCTCTAAATGAGTTTGCCCTCCTTTACCTGGTGTTACACCTCCTACAATGTTTGTACCGTACTCAATCATTTGAGTAGCATGAAATGTACCTTCATTACCTGTAAAACCTTGAACAATTATTTTTGAATCTTTATTTACTAAAACGCTCATTATTTTTCAATTATTTATCCCAATAATTTGGGAGTTATTTTCCAATCTTTACAAAAGTAATTTTTCCATATTACTTTAAGAAATATTTTAAACTAAATATTATTTACTTTGGCAATAATTTGAGGCAACACCTTTACAGCTGCCATTTCTCTATATTTTTTTCTAGCCTCATCGCAAGGAGATCCAAAATAAGATCTACCTCCCTCTAAGTCTCTTCCTACACCAGATTGGGCATTTACCACTGCTTTTGTACCAATAGTAATCCCACTTGAAATACCTACTTGTCCCCAAATGGTTACTTCATCTTCAAGTACTGAGCAACCAGCTATGGCAACATGTGCTGCTATCAAACATTTTCTACCAATTATAGTGTCATGTGCAATTTGTACTAAATTGTCAATTTTAGTCCCTTCTTTTATGGTTGTTATTCCAGTTACACCTCTATCTATTGTGCAGTTTGCTCCTATTTCAACATTGTCATCAATACGGATAGTACCGCAAGAAATTAATCTATCTAATCCTTCTGGTCTATTTTTATAATAAAATGCATCTGCACCTAAAATAGTACCTGCATGAATGATTACATTATTACCAATTGTACAACCATCATAAATAACCACATTTGGGTGGATTGTACAATTATCGCCAATGGTAACATGATTACCGATAAAAACATTCGGTTGAATAATAGTATCCTTTCCTATTGTAGCTGAATCAGAAATTGGTTTATCAGCTGCTTGAAAAGGTTTAAAATGTGTTGCCAATTTGCAAAAATCACGAAAAGGGTCATCAGAGATTAATAATACTTTCCCTTCTGGACAAGCTACTTTTTTATTGATTAAAACAACTGAAGCTGCAGATTGTAATGCTTTGTCATAATATTTAGGATGGTCAACAAAAACGATATCACCATGTTCTACTACATGAATTTCATTCATTCCATAAATAACAAAATTATCATTTCCAATAAACTCACTATCAATAAGTTTAGATATTTCTTTTAAAGTATGAGTTTTATAAAATTTCATTAATTTTTAATCAATTTAAAGGAATTATTAATCGTTTTAAAGGTGTTATCAAACCTTTCCAATCTATTTAACCGTGTCCAATTCATAATCATATACAAATTATGTTCACCTTCAATAAAACTTATAATATAACCTAACTCATTACCATTAGCAGTTCCTTTCAATTTGACTTGACGCGTATTTAGTTCGTTTACTTTAGTGAAGTTTGATGCTTCAAACCTTTTTAATTTTTGATTGTTTTCAAAGAAATTAATTTGATTTTGACTATAATTTTCTAAAACTGAAAGCTGTTCATTATAAGTATTTGTTGTTCTAGAATACCCAATAAAATCTTGTTTACTTTCATGAACAACTACTGTATATGCTTCTTTTAATAAATTTGCATACTGTAAGGAAGCTTCACTATTTAGGTCATCTCTTTCAAACATATACTTTGGTACAGAAAGCTTGTAAAGGTTTTTTACTGAGATTTCTTGATAATCATCAGGTGAAAGATTTTCATTACAAGAAATTATTAAAGTAATGAGTAAGAATACAATACTTATTTTTTTCATTGAGTTACGCTTTAACTCTTTCCTGATACGTTCCTTTATCTGTCTCAACTTTTATTTTATCACCTTCGTTGATAAATAATGGAACGTTAACACTTGCTCCTGTTTCAACAGTAGCAGGCTTTGTCGCGTTTGTCGCGGTATTTCCTTTTATACCAGGTTCCGTATGTGTAACTTCTAAAATAACACTTGCAGGCATGTCAACTGCTAAAGGCAATTCATCAGAAGCACGTATAATAATTGTAACCACTTCACCTTCTTTCATTAAGCCTGGAGCGTCTAATATTTCTTCTTGCAATTGAATCTGTGTATAATCGTCATTGTTCATGAAATGATACATCTCACCGTCATTATATAGGTACTGGTATTTTCTTGTTTCAACACGTACTTCTTCAATTTTATGGCCTGCAGAAAAAGTATTATCCAATACCTTCCCTGAAGTTAAACTTTTTAGCTTTGTACGTACAAAAGCAGGGCCTTTACCTGGTTTTACATGTTGAAATTCAATAATTTTATAGGTGTCATTATTATACACAATGCATAATCCTTTTTTTATATCTGATGTTGTCGCCATTTAAATTTAAATTTTTAATGTTAATTATTAAGACCCACTAGTATACCCTTTCATAATTCCTCTTTGTGAGTTTTTTATAAATGTAAGGACTTCATCTCTCTCTGGTGTTGCGTCTAATTCTGCTTCTAAAATTCGAGATGCTTGAGTGGTATTGTTATTATTTTGAAATAATATTCTATAAATGTTTTGGATTTCATTGATTTTTTCTGGTGTAAATCCTCTTCTACGTAATCCTATAGAATTGATACCTATATAAGACAAAGGCTCTTTGGCTGCTTTTACATAAGGAGGGATATCCTTTCTTACCAACGAACCTCCAGAAACCATCACATGCTTTCCTATATGGATAAATTGATGTATACCTGACAATCCGCCAATGATGGCAAATTCACCTATTTCTACATGCCCGCCTAGAGTAACTCCATTAACAATAATTACATTATTACCAATAATACAATCATGAGCAATATGAGCAGTAGCCATAATTAAACAATCTTTGCCAATTACTGTTTTTCCATAAGCTTTGGTTCCTCTATTAATAGTAACACATTCTCTAATGGTTACATTATCACCAATAACAACTAATGAATCTTCATCTTCAAATTTTAAATCTTGTGGAATTGCCGAAATAACTGCACCAGGAAAAATTCTACAATTTTTTCCAATACGAGCACCTTCCATAATGGTAACATTTGAACCTATCCATGTTCCTGAGCCAATTTTTACATTATTATTAATAGTAGTAAATGGCTCTACAACAACGTTTGTTGCAATTTTTGCTCCTGGATGTATATATGCTAATGGTTGGTTCATAATCTTATTTTTTACTTATTAATGCCATTAATTGTGCTTCAACTACCAATTTATTATTGGCATAACCATAGGCTTGCATATGGCAAATACCTCTTCTGATAGGCTCCATCAATTCAGCTTTAAAAATTAAGGTATCGCCTGGCAGTACTTTTTGTTTAAATTTTACATTGTCCATTTTCATGAAATAGGTCAAGTAATTTTCAGGATCTGGAACAGTTTTTAATACCAGAATACCTCCACATTGAGCCATTGCTTCTACTTGTAATACTCCTGGCATTACTGGTGCTCCTGGGAAATGACCCACAAAGAAAGGTTCATTCATAGATACATTTTTAACTCCTACTACATGTGTATCAGAAAGCTCTAATATTTTATCAATCAATAAAAAAGGAGGCCTATGAGGTAGAATTTCCATGATTTGAACGGCATCCATTAATGGTGGCTGACTCAAATCATATTGAGGGACATTATTTCGTTTTTCTATTTTTATTAATTTCGCTAATTTTTTAGCAAAATTTGTGTTTATAGCATGTCCAGGTTTATTCGCAATAACTTTTCCCCTTATCCTCACACCTACTAATGCCAAATCTCCAATAACATCTAAAAGCTTGTGTCTTGCTGCTTCATTAGGCCAATGCAAAGTTAAATTATCTAAAATACCATTAGGCTTTACTTTAACATTATCCTTTTTAAAAGCCACTCTTAGCTTTTTCATAGTAGAGTCTGATAATGGTTCATCTACATAAACAATGGCATTATTTAAATCGCCACCTTTAATCAAATCATTATCTAATAACATTTCTATTTCATGTAAAAAACTGAAGGTTCTTGCTGCAGAAAATTCTTCTTTAAATTCAGAAATATGATTTAATGTTGCATTTTGAGTGCCTAAAACTTTAGTGCCAAAATCAACCATTGTTGTTATTTCGTAAGTATCAGAAGGCATAATCATAATCTCGCTCCCTGTAGCTTTATCTTTATAAGATACGATATCTTTTACAATGTATTCATTAACTTCAGCATCTTGTTCTACAAGTCCAACTTTTTCTAAAGCTTCAATAAAAAATTTTGAAGAACCGTCCATAATTGGAGGTTCTGCCGCACTTAATTCAATACAAATATTATCAATTCCTAAGCCTACTACAGCTGCTAGTACATGTTCAGAAGTATTGATAGACACACCATTCTTTTCTAAATTAGTACCTCTTTGCGTATCAACTACATAGTCAGCTCTTGCTTCAATAATTGGATTTCCTTCTAAATCTGTTCTTGTAAAAGTATATCCATAATTAGCCGGAGCTGGTTTAAAAGTTAACTTCACTTCTTTACCAGTATGTAAACCTACTCCTGAAAGTGAAATTTCTTTTTTTATTGTTTTTTGTTTATTACTCATTGACCTTTGTTTGAGACTTAGCTATTTTTTCTAAGTCATTGATTTTATCTGATAATTTTGATAAATTTTTAAAATGCACATATGATTTGTTGTAGTCTGAATACGGTAAAGCTGGACTCCCTTGAACAATTTCATTATCTTTTAAATTTCTGCCAATACCAGATTGTGCCTGAATACGAACATAATTTCCTATTTTGAGATGCCCTGCAACACCTACCTGTCCGCCAATCATACAATTTTCACCAATACTAGTTGAACCTGCAATACCTGATTGAGCTGCAATTACAGTATTTTTACCAATTTCAACATTATGTGCAACTTGAATTTGATTGTCTAATTTCACACCTTTTCTAATAATAGTTGAGCCCATAGTTGCTCTATCTATAGTAGTACCAGAACCAATAGCTACATTGTCTTCAATAATTACATTTCCTATTTGAGGTATTTTATTATAAACACCACTTTCGCTTGGTGCAAATCCGAAACCATCACAACCAACAATACTACCTGCATGTATTTCACAAGCTTTACCAATGATTGATTCTGAATAAATTTTCACACCTGAAAACAGTGTAGTACCTTCTCCGATAGAGACATTGTCACCAATATAAACATTCGGGTAAATTTTTACATTATCTCCGATAGCAACATCATTACCAATATATGAAAAAGCACCTATATATAAATTTTGTCCTAAAATTGCAGATTCACTAATGAAATTTGGCTTTTCAACTCCAGACTTATTAAGTTTTACTTGATTGTAATATTCTAATAATTTCGAAAATGCTTGATAAGAATCCTCTACTTTTATTAAAGTTGTTGAAGTCTTTTTTTCTAAAACAAGATCTTTATTTACAATAACTACAGATGCATTTGTTGAGTATAAAAAGGGAGTGTATTTTAGATTTGATAAAAAAGTTAAAGCACCTTTTTCACCTTCTTCAATTTTAGAGAGTTTAGATACTTGTTCATCTATGTTGCCTACTACTTCTCCTTCAAGAATTTCTGCGATTTGTTTAGCTGTAAACTTCATATATTTTATAGCGTCTATTCTATTTAATTGAGTATTTCATAATGTAATTAAAAAAATGATTCACCAATTCATTATCTTTTTCATTCTTACAAAAGTATAAAAAATATTCCGCAAATCTAACCTATAATTTACTTTGGATAGTAAACGTAATACTTTACTACCGGTTTTGACAGTGCCAATAAATTTAATTGATCTGAAGCTTCAGTAATATCTTTTATTTCTCCTGACTTATACAGGATGTTTATAGAACTTTCATTCAAGTTATATGCTTGATTTTCAATCATTCCAGAGGAGACAAAATAATCAACAGTTTCATTGTCAGAATTTATTTTTTCTGAAGCTTCCATTTTAATACTATTTATATCAGCAGTAGAAAAAGCAACATCTTGAATCTTAATTTTTGGAAAATTTCTATAAATTAAAGATTGAGATAATTCGGACAACACAAAATCAGGATGCTTCATCCATTGTTTTATCGCCATTATAATGTCATAATCGTCTATTTCAGAAAATTTTTGTACAAAGGCAGTATCAAAATCAGAAATTTTTGTTGTTGATAGAAAATAAGACAGAGCTTCACTACACTTAATTTCAATATTATCATTCACCAATTCTTTAGCTCTTTTCAAAATATTAACTAATATATAATCAGCTACCAAACCTGTTTTGTGTAGATAAACTTGCCAATACATTAAACGTCTAGAAACTATAAATTTTTCAACAGAATAAATTCCTTTTTCTTCAACTACTAAATTATTATTAACTACAGTAAACATAGATATGATACGCTCTGTATTGATATTTCCTTCTGTTACTCCTGTATAAAAACTATCTCTTTTCAAGTAATCTAACCTGTCAATATCTAGTTGACTAGACACAAGTTGATTGAAAAATTTTCTCTTATAATTACCTTTGAATATTTCTATAGACAAGTTTAATTGACCAGAAAATTCATCATTTAATTTTTCCATAAAAAGTAGTGAAATTTCCTCATGCTGTATGTTAGTAACTAAACTATGTTCTAAAGTATGAGAAAAAGGACCATGGCCAATATCATGTAATAAAATTGCAATTAAGAGAGCCTCTTCTTCCTCTTTTGAAATTTCAATAGACTTACTTATTAACACATTTACGGTTTTTTGCATCAAATGCATAGCACCAAGAGCATGTTCAAATCGGGTGTGATGAGCACCTGGGTATACAAAGTACGATAAACCCATTTGAGAAATCCGTCTTAACCTTTGAAAATAAGGATGTTCAATAATATCGAAAATTAATTCAGTAGGTATATTAATAAATCCGTAAATTGGGTCGTTAAAAATTTTAAATTTGTTCAATCCTATTTTATTTAAAGTGGATACAAAAATAGAGTTTAATTTTTAACCAATTATTACACATTAAAAAATTAATATATAAAAGAAATGAATGCAATTAAAATACTTTGGGTCGATGATGAAATTGAATTATTAAAACCACACCTATTATTTCTAGAAAAGAAAAATTATGATGTTTCAACCTGTAATAATGGTGCAGAGGCTATTGAAAAAGTTGATGATAACAATTACGACGTGATTTTTTTAGATGAAAATATGCCAGGTCTTTCAGGTATAGAAACACTTACACAAATAAAAGCCAAACTTCCTAACCTTCCTGTAATTATGATTACGAAAAGTGAAGAAGAGTACATTATGGAAGAAGCTATTGGCTCTAAAATAGCCGATTATTTGATAAAACCTGTAAATCCGAATCAAATTTTATTAAGTTTAAAAAAGAATTTAGACCATTCAAGATTGGTTTCAGAAAAAACAACTTCTACCTATCAACAAGAGTTTAGAAAAATATCATTAGACCTTGCTATGGTCAATACTTATGAAGAGTGGATTGAATTGTATAAAAAATTAGTGCACTGGGAAATTGAATTAGAATCAATTGCCGATGCAGGAATGGTTGAAATATTAGAAAGTCAAAAAGAAGAAGCAAATTCTCAATTCTTTAAGTTTATTCAAAAAAATTATGAAAATTGGTTTGATGAAGACGAAGACAAACCTTTATTATGTCATAAATTGTTCAAACAAATTGTTGCCCCACAAATCAGTAAAGACCAAGGTACTTTACTGATTGTTATTGACAACTTAAGACTCGACCAACTTCGTGTTTTAGAACCTATTATTAATGAATATTATAAAAAAGAAGAAGAATTGTCTTTCTTTAGTATTTTACCTACAGCAACTCAGTATGCAAGAAATGCTATTTTCTCTGGCTTGACACCTCTTCAAATGTCAAAACAACATCCTGAGTACTGGAAAAATGACACTGATGAGGGTGGCAAAAATTTATTTGAAAATGAATTTTTAATTGCTCAATTAAAACGCTTAAATCTTAATATAAAACATGAATATTTCAAAATTACTACCCTTCAAAAAGGTAAAAATTTAGCCGAAAATTTTGCAAGTGTTAAAGACAATGACCTTACCGTTATTGTTTATAATTTTGTGGATATGCTTTCGCATTCAAGAACTGAGATGGAAATGATTAAAGAATTGGCAAGTGATGATAAAGCATATAGATCATTAACCTTAAGCTGGTTTAAGAATTCTCCATTATTAGAAATGATTCAAAAAGCTCAAGAATTAGGTTTAAAATTAATTATCACAACTGACCACGGAACAATAAACACCAAAAAACCTAGTAAGATTGTAGGTGAAAAAACCATCAGTGCCAATTTACGTTATAAAACTGGAAGAAGCTTAAGCTATAATGATAAAGATGTCTATGCAGTTAAAAAACCTGAAGACATTCAGTTGCCCTCTATTCACATGACAAGTTCTTTTGTGTTTGCAAAAGAAGATTACTTTTTTGCCTATCCAAACAATTATAATCACTATGTAAAGTATTATAAAAACACCTATCAACATGGTGGTGTTTCTTTAGAAGAAATGATTATTCCTTGTGTCATTATGCAACCAAAATAAATTATATTTCTTTAGGTGGGTTCTAAAAATTCATTTCTATCAAAAAACAAAGAAAATAAATGAAATGCTAGGCATTATTTTTTTTGAATAGCCTTAGCTATTTAAAACAAAATATAACGAAGCAGATTGTTTGTTATCTTTGTTCCCTAAAGGGTTTCTATAGTTTCCCAAATA
>DOIV01000262.1 GCA_003511845.1 Flavobacteriaceae bacterium
ATAAAATAGTTTACATGAAACAATTTACTGCAATGTACTATAGTCAAAAAGTATTCCTAAAGTTTTTTTTATAGTATTTCTGCCAAATTTTCAGTTAAATTGGTAAGATTTCTATCCCTTCTTAGAATCCAGCAGCTTTATCATCACCTCTAGGGTCAGCACCGCCTTCTAGTTTTCCGTTAGGCAATATTAATATGGCGTCAACTTTCCCAATAACAGGAGAATTGCTTTGGTCTATTTGATAACCCAATTTTTTTAGTGATGGAAATACTAGAGTGTCAAAGGCAGGTTCAAATTTTATATTGTCAGGCATCCATTGGTGATGAAAACGTGGTTTAGAAACAGATTCTTGCATGGTCATATCATATTCTAAGACATTGAGAATATTTAGCATTACAGAGGTGATGATGGTAGATCCTCCAGGTGAACCCAAGACCATTTTTAGTTTACCATTTTTCTCTACGATGGTAGGTGTCATTGAACTGAGCATTCTTTTTTGAGGAACTATAGCATTAGCTTCGGCACCAATCAGACCAAACATATTGGGCTCGCCAGGTTTTGAGCTGAAATCATCCATTTCATTATTTAAAAAGAAGCCAGCTTCTTCTATATAAACTTTAGAGCCATAAGCACCGTTTATTGTGGTTGTAATTGAAACTGCATTTCCGAATTGATCAACAATTGATAAATGTGTAGTTTCGTCACTCTCAGAAAATGTAAGATTACCATGTGTTATATCAGAAGACAGAGTGGCTTTATTCCAATTAAAATCAAGCATTCTTTTGGCTAAATAGTCTGATGCTATCAAACTATCAACAGGAATGTTCACAAAATCAGGATCACCTAAAAAATGTGATCTATCTGCATAAGCTCTACGAGATGCTTCAGTAATTAATTGAATGTATTTAGTAGAATTGTGTTGGTATTGTTCAATATTAAAGGGTTCTATGCTTTTTAAAATTTGAGCAATACAAATACCACCACTAGATGGCGGAGACATAGAAATAATTTTATTACCATCATAAGTGAAAGTTATGGGTTTACGCCATTTGGCTTGGTATTTTTCCAAATCTTCTTTTGTGATAATACCACCAAGGTTTTGTACATAGTCAACCAACATGGCTGCCGTTTTGCCTTTGTAAAACTCATCTCTACCATGATCTCTAATACGTGTTAATGTTGCTGCTAATGCAGGATATTTTATGGTATCACCAGCTTTCCAAGCTTTGTCTAATAAAATAGTTCTGCCGTTTGCTTTTTCAAATAGAGGTCTATATTTGTTATTGACTTTTTCTTGCTTTTGTGTAACAACAACTCCTTTATTGGCTAAGTCAATAGCTGGTTGTATTAATTTTTCAAAGGGTAATGATCCAAATTTTTCATGAATGTCAAATAAGCCACTAATTGCACCAGGCACACCTACAGCCATAGCACCTAAAGTGCTTTTATCTGGAATGACATTCCCTTCTTTATCAAGGTACATGTCTTTCGTTGCTGCTAAGGGTGCTTTTTCACGATAGTCTATTGAACCGATTGCACCATCATTTTTTCTGTAGACCATAAATCCGCCACCTCCAATATTCCCTGCATAAGGATAAGCTACAGCTAAAGCCAAGCTTGTTGCAATTGATGCGTCAAAGGCATTTCCGCCTTGCTTCATAATCTCAACTCCTATTTTTGAGGCTTCTTCTCTTGCAGAAACGACCATAGCAGAATCAGCTATAAAACCAACCTCTTTGTGAACGATTAATTCTTTCGTCAAATTATTGTTTTTGCATTGGATGAATGCTAACGATAGTATTAAAAGGATTGCTGTTTTTTTCATGTAGTTATTGTTTTTAATTCTTCAAGACAAAATTGCTGTAAGTCTTTAAAAAAGGTTGTAAAATCATTATCAAACTCTGTGTAGTGGAGTTTTAAATCTTCAATTGCTAAATACATTTGAGATTTATTTTTTGTCCGCTTATTTAAACCTATAAGTACTTTTTCTATCCCTTCTATGGTTCTGTAGTTGTTTAGCCAATCGTCTTTTATCATATAGGGTAAAAAGTTCTGAACTTTTTCTGGAAGAATGTCGAAATTTGAATTTAATAAACTATAAAATTCTTGTGCATATTCATCTAAAGGTAGTTGACTGTAACTAGCCCAGTTTTTAGCTAAAAAATGATCGTATAAGACATCGATAATAACGCCATCGTAGTGTCTATAACGTTCATGAAGTCTTCTTTTGCTTATTTTCACAGTAGCATGTGAATCTGTAAATGTATCTATTTTTCTATGAAAAAAAATTCCTTTTTGAATGGTTGTAGCGTAACCTTTATAGTTATTACCTCTAATAGCATCGGCAATGAAATTACCAATTTTAATTTGATTATTCTCACCTGAAAGATATATATGTGCTAAAAAATTCACGCTGTGAATATACTAAAAAATAATCCTTCAAAAGCGAAAGAGTTTTATGCTATTTTAAAATGTTTTATCTTTAAGGTGTAGAAAAATGCCAATCAATTTTTTCATATAAAGCATTTAGCTCTTCTGTTCTATCTGTTTTACTTATAAAAAAATGATAGGTTGCTGTAACTTGGACGGTTATGTTTTTCGGATTGATAACTTTATTTACATCTTTTAAGTAAGAATTTGTCCAGTCATGACCTCTTAGAGATCTAAATTTTGTTGTTTTTGTATACAACATTTTATTTATCGTTTTTTTAGTGCTTTTAGCATCTTCTGCATAACCCATTAAACCATAGTAGGTAAGTAGTTGTCCTAAAGCAGATTGAAAATAAGTTTTTTCATTATCAGCTAAGGTCCATAAAGCTAAAAAAGGATTAGGTTCAATAACTATTTCACCTTTGAAGTTCTTTTTATTCCAATTGGGTATTGATCTTACAGCTAAATCTTTAAATACAAAATCAAATTGTTTAGGATCAATATATGATAACCAAATTTTTTCTGTAATATCTTCAATTTCATCTTCTGTATAAAAGGAATCTCCAAGTAAATTAATAATTTCATTAATATCATTTTTGTTGATATCAATTTCTTTAAGGCTAGGTTTCTTTTTTTTGTATTCTTTTATTTTACTATAAAAGCGTATGGTAGCATAATCTGGTTGAGACCAGCTGTTTGTGTTAAAAGCGATGACTAATAAAAATAATAATATTTTGTTCATTAAATGTGTTTTTAATTATTTGTATTGCCTTATTCAATTCATAGCAAATAAAAACATGTTTTAATATAAATCAATTTTGATGCCATTAATTTATCAAAACATTTTTTTTTAGAACTAATTCAATAATGAACGCCTTTTTATTGATTAAAGTATAAATTTTAAGGTTGAATAAAATCCCGTTTTAGTTTCGTGAACAATTCAGTAATTTCTTCTTTTTGGGGAAT
>DOIV01000346.1:0-1006 GCA_003511845.1 Flavobacteriaceae bacterium
ATCCCAATCACAGAACGTATTGAGATTGAAAAACCTCTCACACCACCTCCAAGTGCACCAGAAATAATTGATGTTGTAGAGGATATAGAAGACATAGAAGAAACTATAATGAAATCTACAGAAACCGACCAAGATGATTTCATTGAAACTGTGGCAATTAATGAAATAATTGAAGTTGTTGAAGAAGAAATTATTACTGAAGACATTCCTTTTGCTGTAATTGAAGATGCTCCTGTTTACCCAGGTTGTAAGGGTAATAAAGCTAAGTTAAAAAAATGCTTACAAGCCAAAATTATGCAACATGTGGGTGAGAATTTTGATACTAACCTTTCTCAAGAATTAGGTCTAACTGCCGGTAAAAAAAGAGTCATTGTATTATTTAGCATTGATAGAAATGGTAATGTAGCAAAAATTAGAGCTAGAGGGCCTCATGCAAGGTTAGAGAAAGAAGCTATAAGAGTAGTTAAGTTATTACCAAAAATGATCCCTGCTAAACAACGCGGTAGATCTGTTGGTGTTAAATATACTTTGCCTATTACTTTACAGGTTGTAATATAATATATTGTGTCTTAAAAAAAATATAATTGACTTTAAAAAGTCCTTTTAAAACAAAAAAAGCATCCCAAATAGGGAGGCTTTCCATTGACTAACTTAGTAAGTTAGAGTAGTTTATATGTAAACTACTAAAAACAACACAACTATTTTATAGCGGTCTGGACGGGACTCGAACCCGCGACCCCCTGCGTGACAGGCAGGTATTCTAACCAGCTGAACTACCAGACCGTTGCTTTGAGCGGTGCAAATATAACCTCGTTTTTTAAATCTGCAAAACCTTTTATCATTTTTATTACAAAAACTTTTTTCTACTGATTAGATAGGCTGTTAAAACCTGTTCAAACCCTTTATTAATGTCAACAGGTACATAATCAATTTTATACTGCATGCATTTCATTTTAAGAGAATTAAAATAATTATCAACACTAATTTTATAGTCACCTTTAACCGA
>DOIV01000346.1:1390-7221 GCA_003511845.1 Flavobacteriaceae bacterium
GCATTGTCAAATTCAAAGTTCAATTCAAGTTTACCATCAAAAGTATGAAACAATATTACTTCATGTTTATTGTGTTTTAAATGCCGTAAAGCTTCAAATAATTTCTCTTCATTTTTATCAGCTTGAAACATATCTGTGAATAGAAAAATTAAAGACCGTCTATGAATTTTATCAGCTACCTCATGTAAAGCTGTATACGTTTTGGTTTTGGTTTTAGATTGTATATGTAATAGCTCATCTAATTGATTTAATAGCGTCCTTCTATGACGTTCACTCCCTTTGGCGGGAGCAAAATATTCATTTTTATCTGAGTAAATACTCAACCCATACGCATCACGTTGACGTTTTAAAATTTCTAATAACGCTGCAGACGCAACGACTGAAAATCCTATTTTATTTAAATTATCAATCGAAAAATTCTTTTGCAGAGGGTAATGCATAGAAGCCGAATTATCAACGATTATATGACACCTTAAATTTGTCTCTTCTTCATATCGTTTTACAAATAGCTTGTCTGTTTTAGCATACAACTTCCAGTCAATATGTTTAGTACTTTCACCTTTATTATACAGACGATGCTCAGCAAACTCTACCGAAAAACCATGAAAAGGGCTTTTATGCATACCAGTAATAAAACCCTCTACCACCTGATTGGCAAGTAATTCAAGACTTTTAATTCCGTAGCTATTTTTTACTTCTTGGATATCCATTTTCTTATATAACAAAAAAAGTTTGATTTCGTAAGTTAACGAAACCAAACCTTTTATAAATGATTATTTATATTTTTTTAAACGAGATCTTCTAACTTTTCAGTATAAGTAGCTTTAGGTGCAACACCAACTTGTTTATCAACTACTTCTCCGTTTTTAAAAATTAATATGGTTGGGATATTTCTAACTCCGTATTTAGCTGCAAATTCTTGATTTGCATCTACATCAACTTTTCCTATTACTGCTTTACCATCAAAATCTCCACTTAATTCTTCAACAATTGGAGTTAACATTCTACACGGTCCACACCATGCAGCCCAAAAGTCAACTAAAACAGGTTTGTCTGATTTTAATACTACTTCATCAAAAGTAGCATCTGTAATTTCTAATGCCATTTTATTCTATTTTTTAATTGTATTGTTTATTCTTAACACTTGCAAAAGTAAACAATTATTTAACCATTTTTCTATTGCAAGATTATTTTTGCTTATAATAGTATGTAAAAATCTTATTTCCTTACAAAAAATCAAAATATTGCAGATGCAACCGCCTTAATATTATCTGATTTCCCCATAGAGTAGTAATGCAATACAGGCACACCAGCAGCTAACAATTCTTTAGATTGTTCAATAGCCCATTCAACACCAACTTGACGAACCTGCTTATTGTCTTTGCATTTTTCTATTTCAAGTATTAATGCTTCTGGTAAGTCAATTTTAAAAACCTGAGGTAATATTTGCATGTGACGTTTAACAGCTATCGGCTTAATCCCTGGGATAATTGGAACATTAATTCCTGCATTTTTTGCAGCCTCAACAAATTCAAAATATTTTTGATTGTCTAAAAACATCTGTGTAACTACATAATCTGCACCTGCATCTACTTTTTCTTTTAAACGTTTTAAATCTGTTTGAAGAGAGGGAGCTTCTATATGTTTTTCAGGATAACCAGCAACGCCTATGCAAAAATCTGCTTTATGCTCAGCATCGAGCACATCATGTAAATACTTACCTTTATTTAAATTTTGAATTTGAGAAACCAATTCTGTTGCATAAACATGCCCACCTTTTGTTGCTTCAAAATATTGTTGATGTTTCATAGAATCACCTCGCAATGCCATGACATTATCTATCGCTAAATAATGACAGTCAATTAATAAATATTCTGTTTCTTCTTTGGTAAAACCTCCACACAATACATGCGGCACTGTATCTACATTATATTTATGCTTCAAAGCAGCACAAATACCCAGAGTACCAGGACGCATTCTTGTTGTTTTCCTGTCTAACAATCCTTCACCTTTATCAAGATAGACATATTCTTCTCTAGAAGTAGTTACATCAATAAAAGGAGGGTTAAATTCCATTAAAGGGTCTATATTATTATATAATTCTTGAATATTTTTCCCCTTTATTGGCGGAATTATTTCAAAGGAAAACAATGTTTTTCCGTTGGCATTTTTTATGTGGTCTGTTATTTTCATTCCTTTTTTTTTGTTATTTCCGAAAAAGTGGAAATCTTATTAATACTATTTTATTTTTCATAAAAAATTTCCCGCTTTTTCGGGAATGACATCTAAACATCTGCAATATTAGGGTGCAACCATTTTTTTGCTTTCTTTAATGATATTCCTTTTCTGTTAGCGAAATCGGTTACTTGATCGTCTGTAATTTTTCCTAATCCAAAATATTTTGAATCTGGATTTCCGAAATAATATCCAGAGACAGATGCTGCTGGCCACATGGCTAAACTCTCTGTTAGCTTCACACCTATTTGTTCTTCTACGTTTAGCAAATCCCAAATAGTTTCTTTTTCAAGATGATCTGGGCAAGCTGGGTAACCTGGTGCTGGACGAATACCTTTATAAATTTCTTTTATTAATTCATTATTAGTTAAGCCTTCATCTTGTGCATAACCCCAATGTTTTGTTCGTACTTGTTTGTGTAAATATTCAGCAAAAGCTTCTGCAAATCTATCAGCTATAGCTTGTACCATAATGGCATTATAATCATCTTCTGCATCTCTATATTTTTTAGCCAATTCATCTGCACCGAAAATGGAAACACAAAACGTACCCATATGATCAATTTTAGCTGTTTCTTTTGGAGCAATAAAATCTGACAACCCTATATTTGGTATACCTTGTCGTTTTTTTAACTGTTGACGTAAAGTTCTAAAAACAGCTATTTCTTTTCCTTTTTTCTGAATGGAAATATCATCATCATTAATTGTATTTGCTTCAAATAGTCCGAAAATTGCTTTTGCCTTTAAAGACTGATTTGCAATAATTTCTTCAAGGATTTTTTGAGCATCATCAAACAATTGAGTTGCTTGTTCTCCTACTATTTTATCCGTTAAAATATTAGGGTATTTCCCATGTAAATCCCAAGATCTAAAAAACGGGCTCCAATCTATAAAGGGTAATAATTCTTTTAAACTCAATTGTTTTAAGACTTGAATTCCCATTTCTTTGGGTTTTACCAATTGCGTTTTATCCCAATCTATGGAAAATTTATTTTTTCTAGCCTGTTCTAATGTAATATACGATTTTGTTTTACCTCGCTTTAAAAACTTTTCACGAAACTCAGCATAATCCTTTTTTAAGTTGACTACATAATCAGTTGAAGTCTCTTCGTTTAATAAATCACTTACCACCGTTACTGCTCTAGAAGCATCATTTACATGAACCACAGCATTTTTATATTCTGGATTTATCTTAACTGCCGTATGTGCTTTTGAAGTTGTTGCTCCACCAATTAATAAAGGAACTGTAAAATTTTGACGCTCCATTTCTTTGGCTAAATAGACCATTTCATCTAAAGATGGCGTTATCAATCCGCTTAAGCCAATAATATCTACGTTTTCTTTTTTAGCAGCTTCAATAATTTTTTCTGGAGGTACCATTACGCCTAAATCAACTATTTCGTAATTATTACAACCCAATACCACACTCACAATATTTTTACCAATATCGTGCACATCGCCTTTAACAGTAGCCATAAGCACTTTCCCTAAAGCTTGTTGTTGTTCACCTTTATCGGCTTCAATAAACGGATTTAAATAAGCAACCGCTTTTTTCATTACACGGGCAGATTTCACCACTTGTGGCAAGAACATTTTACCTGCACCGAATAAATCTCCCACAACATTCATCCCTATCATTAGGTTCTCTTCTATAACTTCTATTGGTTTTGATGCTTTTGTACGTGCTTCTTCTGTATCTTCAATAATATAGGTGTCAACACCTTTTACCAAGGCGTGGGTGATACGCTCTTGTAATGAATTCTCTCGCCAAGATTCGTCTAAGACCTTTTCTTTTTTTGTGCCTTTTACGGTTTCTGAAAAATCTAATAAACGTTCTGTTGCATCATCACGTCTGTCTAAAATAACATCTTCAATATGTTCTAATAAGTCTTTAGGAATATCATCATAAATTTCTAACATGGCAGGATTTACAATCCCCATATTCATTCCAGCTTGAATGGCATAAAATAAAAATACCGAGTGCATGGCTTCACGAACTGTATTATTTCCTCTAAAGGAAAAAGATACATTACTTACACCGCCACTTACACTAACATTTGGTAAATTTTCACGAACCCAACGTGTAGCTTCAATAAAATCTATGGCATTTTTGCGATGCTCATCCATACCTGTTGCTACAGGAAAAATATTCAAATCGAAGATAATATCTTCTGAAGCAAAACCTACTTTATCGACCAAAACACGATACGAACGTTCTGCTATTTCAATTCTTCTTTGGTAATTATCTGCTTGACCAACCTCGTCAAAAGCCATTACAATCACAGCTGCACCATAACGTTTAATTAATTTTGCCTGATAAATAAAATTATCTTCTCCTTCTTTTAAGGATATGGAATTTACCACACATTTTCCTTGCACAACCTGTAACCCAGCTTCAATAATTTCCCATTTAGAACTGTCAATCATTATAGGCACTCGACAAATATCTGGCTCAGCTGCAATGAGGTTTAAAAACCGAACCATTGCCTGCTTACCATCTAACAAACCATCGTCCATATTAATGTCGATAATCTGTGCTCCACCATCTACCTGATGTCTTGCTATAGCCAAAGCTTCATCAAACTGATCTTCTTTTATTAAACGTAAAAATTTACGTGAACCGGCAACATTGGTACGCTCTCCAACGTTGATAAAATTACTGTTTTCATTCAAGATTAGCGGTTCTAATCCTGAAAGCTGCATGTATTTTGTTTGTTTACTCATTAATTATCTTTTAGTGTGGGATAAAAAACATCCCTAAATCCACCTTCTAACTTCCTCAAAAGGAAAGAATTTATTGTTCTTTTTAAACCTCCCCGCCCTTTGGGCACCCCTCCTTAAAAAAAGGAGGGGAGTTTCTATACTGTTGTGTTTTTTCTTCTTGGTTTATACTTAGCTGCTACTTCTGCAATGGCTTTGATATGCTCTGGTGTTGAACCACAACAACCGCCTATTATATTTATTAAATTCCGTTTTAAATACTCTTCTATTTGTTCTGCCATTTCTTCTGCGGTTTCATCATATTCTCCAAAGGCATTTGGTAAACCTGCATTCGGATGAGCAGATATGGCAAAATCGGTTTTTGAAGCGATAGCCTCTAAATGTGGTTGTAATAAATTTGCTCCTAAGGCACAATTAAATCCTATAGACAACAACGGAATATGCGACGTAGAAATTAAAAATGCTTCAGCAGTTTGTCCTGATAAGGTTCTTCCACTAGCATCAGTAATTGTACCACTCAACATAATAGGAATATCAACGTTTTTTTCTTCTTTCACTTCTTCAATGGCAAATAATGCGGCTTTTGCATTTAAGGTGTCAAATACAGTTTCTACTAATAATAAATCTACACCACCATCTATCAATGCTTCGGTCTGTAATTTATAGGCAATCCGTAAATCATCAAATGTTACGGCTCTAAAACCTGGGTCGTTTACATCAGGAGACATGCTCGCCGTTCTGTTGGTTGGCCCTAAAGCCCCTGCAACAAACCTTGGTTTATGTGGCTCTTTCGCTGTAAATTCATTCGCTACTTCTTTGGCTATTTTAGCAGATTCAAAATTTAGTTCGTAGACCAAATCTTCCATCTGATAATCT
>DOIV01000203.1 GCA_003511845.1 Flavobacteriaceae bacterium
TATTTTTACTTATTAAATTTGTCAAAACAGTAACAAACACAACAACTGAAATAGAACTTAAAGGCATTAATATTGCTGCTATAATAGGTGATAGTTGTCCTGTAACCGCAAAATACATTCCCACAATATTGTACAAGAAAGATAATACAAAACTTGCTTTAATTACAGAAATAGTTTGCTTGGTTAATTTTAAAAATTGTGGTAATTCTTTAAATTTACTTGCATCAAAAATAGCATCACAAGCTGGCGAAAATACATTGGTGTTTTCTGAAATTGCTATTCCGAAATTACTTTGTGCTAAAGCTCCAGCATCATTTAAACCATCACCAATCATTAACACTTGTTTCCCTTCTATCTGTTTTTGTTTGATAAATTCTAATTTATCTTCAGGTTTTTGGTTAAACGCAAACGCAGTACCTTTTGGTAATGCTTTTTGTAGGTATTCTTTCTCGCCCTCGTTATCTCCTGATAAAATAATCAAGTCATACGTCTTAGAAAGTGTATTGAAAACATTATCCAATCCTTTTCTATAAGAATTTTTAAAAATATACCTCCCTTTTACTTCTCCTTCAATGGAAATAAAAATGGTCGTTTCATTTTTAGCTGATGAAATAATATTTATAAAACTGGCAGATCCTAAAATATAAGGTATTTCATTAATTTCTCCTTGAATACCTTTTCCTAAAGTTTCTTTGAAATTAGTTACAGCTACTTCTTTTGAATTCGGTAAAAACTCATACAACATTCTATTTAAAGGATGATTTGAAGAACGAATTAAATTACGAACACCTTGCTCTTCTTCTGGAGTTAGCTGACTTCCTTCAAAAGTAATATTAGTGTTCTTATTGGTTGTTATGGTACCTGTTTTATCAAAAACTATAGTATCTATTTTGGCGGCCTGCTCTATTCCTTCTGCATTTTTTAAATAAAATTTTCTTCTGCCAAATATCCGCAACATGTTCCCTAAAGCAAAAGGTGATGAAAGTGCTAATGCACAAGGGCAAGCAATAATTAACACTGAGGAAACCACATGAAAAACAAGTGATTTATCCGTAAAGAACCAATACAACCCAGCAAGAAGTGCTATCACTAAAATAATATAAGTAAAGTATTTACTTAAAGCATCTACCAAGTTTTTTATCCCGGAATTTGCATCTTTTTTAAAGGCATCATTTGACCATAATTGGGTTAAATAACTTTGCTGAACCGATTGCAAGACATCCATTTCAATGGCTCCAGAGAGTTGCTTGCCGCCTGCAAACAATTTATCTCCAGATTTTTTTGATACTGGAACTGATTCACCTGTCACAAAACTATAATCTATATTGGCATTGCCATTGATTAAGATTCCATCTACAGGAATCAATTCTTCGTTTCGTATCAATAATCGATCGCCTTCTTTTATCTTTGAGACCTCAATACTTTCCTCTTTATCTTCTCTATCAATTTTAGTAACAGCAATTGGGAAATATGATTTATAATCACGCTCAAACGATAAATAACTATAGGTGCGTTGTTGAAAAATTCTACCCAACAACAAAAAGAAAACCAAACCTGTTAAACTATCAAAAAAACCTTGTCCTAAATCGAAAACAATCTCAATGGTACTCCGTATAAACAATACCGATATTCCTAATGCAATAGGCACATCAATATTTAACATTTTATGCTTTAATCCTTTGTAGGCAGAAATAAAATAATCTTTGGCAGAATAAAACACTACTGGTACTGAAAATGTAAACATCAAGAATCGAAACAATCCTTTGTATTTATCTAACCAAAATCCGTCATCCTGAAAATATTCAGGAAACGACAATAACATCACATTACCAAAGGCAAAACCAGCGATGGCAATTTGATAAATTAAAGTTTTGTCTGATTTGTGTTTTCCGCTTTCAGCATCTTCTAGACTGATATACGGTTCATAACCAATTGAAGTAATTAATTCAACCACTTGCTTTAGAGAAACTTTCTCATTTTTAAAAGTAATTCTGATTTCCTTTTTTGGAAAATTAACTGATGAAGTTACAATACCACTATGTAACTTCGTTAGATTTTCTAATACCCAAATACACGAACTACAATGCATGCTTGGTGCATAAAAGGAAACCACAGAAGTTTCACCATCATTAAACTCTAATAATTTTTCAGCAATTTCTAGATTGTCTAAATAATTGTATTTTCCTTTAATTTCTGTTGGGATAGTACCTGGGTTTTGCTCGAAATCATAATAACAACCTAATTCGTTCTGATTTAAAATCTCGTATACAGTTTTACACCCATTACAACAGAAGCATTTATCAACTATTTGATATTGCTTATCGACACAATCTAAACCACAATGAAAACAGGCTTCTTTTGACATATTATATTTCTGTAAAAAACGCTATTAATAAGTTTAATTTTTATGATAATTATCATAAATTTTGTATATTTGGATAACTAAAATACTCCTGCGTCATGAGTAATTGTAAACTCTGCATAATACGAGAACTAAATAGCATAAAATCATTATCCAAAGAGGAAATTATTAAATTTTCTGAACACAAAGATACTATTGATTTTAAGAAAGGAGATGTTTTATTTTCAGAAGGCACTACTTTAAATGGGGTTTATTGCATCAAAGAAGGAATTTGCAAAATGTCTAGACTTAGTGAAAATGGAAAAGAGCAGATTGTAAAATTCATTAAAAAAGGTGATCTGTTAGGCTACAGCTCCGTTTTAGGCGAAGAATCTGTTACATTAACCGCTACTGCTCTTAACGATTTAAAAACCTGTTTTATTCCTAAAAGTACAGTTTTTGAAACAATGAAAAATAACCCAACGTTTTCTCTAGAAATGACAAAAACTGTTTGTAATGATTTGCGAGATGCCAATATTATTATTACCAATATGGCTCAAAAGCATGTGAAAGAAAGACTAGCTGATACACTTCTGATGTTAAAAGATACTTTTGGTGTTGATGAAGAAGGAGTTTTAGATATCGTATTGACTAGAGAAGAATTAGCAAGTGTTATTGGAACAGCTACCGAATCTGCAATCCGTTTATTATCTGAATTCAAGAAAAAAGGATTAATAGTATTAAAAGGTAAAAAAATTAAAATTATTGGTGAGCTAGAGTTACACAAAATCTCTCAAGGTTTTTAAGTCTATCAAAAACAATTAGCCCTCACCCAAAATTTTCTCTAAAAATTTTGACCTCTCCAAAGGAGAGGTAAATCAGAAGCCCTGCCTGCGGCTGGCAGACTCGAGACAGAGCCTAGATGGAATTCTTTTCGGTTAAACATTATTATTACTTATATATCGCTCAATAATCTCATCTACATTATTTATTGTTTTTTTTGCCCAATCTAATCTTTTTTCATCTTTTTCTCGATTAGTCAATTGCCAATTAACTTCAGATTTCCTTAGTCTTGTTGTTAAATCTTGAAGAATTATAGCCACAGCTACAGAAATATTTAAGCTCTCCGTAAAACCAACCATCGGTATTTTTAAATAACCATCAGCTTCTTCCATAATATAGTCAGAAACTCCTTCTTTTTCCACACCAAACACTAAAGCAGACTTTTTTGTGATGTCAAAATCTTGTAGCAAACAAGAATCATTATGTGGCGTGGTTGCAATAATTTGATAGCCTTTACTACGCAATGTATTGATACAATCTTCCGTATTATATTGTTTTTGATTGTATTCATGAAAGTCAATCCATTTTTGAGAGCCTTTTGCTACCTGATTCGACACATAACTATTGTATTTATTTTCAATAATATGTAAATCTTGTATACCGAAAATATCGCAATTTCTTACCACTGCACTGGTATTATGCTTTTGATAAATATCTTCTAAAACCACTGTTAAATGCTTGGTTCTTTGTGCTAAAACCTTTTCAAAAGTTGCTTTTCTACGGTCGGTTAAAAAAGAGTGCAAATAGATTGCTAAATCTTTATTTTTATCTGTCATTTTTTAGTCTTAAAAATATCAACTAAATTAGTGTAAATTTTGGGAATCTATGCAGAAAATTGTGGTCTTAACTGGAGCTGGTATGAGTGCCGAAAGTGGCATCAATACGTTTAGAGATGCTGACGGACTTTGGGAAGGTCATGATGTTATGGAAGTTGCCTCACC
>DOIV01000299.1:0-5201 GCA_003511845.1 Flavobacteriaceae bacterium
ATTTTGTTGAAAAAATAAGAATGTGCTTAAATTATCATCTAACAATAGAGTATGTCTGCAATTCTGTAAGCGAAGGTGCTAAAAGAATTAGAGGGAAACCGCAACAAGAATTAGCATTTCAAACAGACTTATTTTCTTGAAAAATAAAATTTGCAAACCTATTTATTGGGCTTGAAGGCTAATTATGTCTAAATCTGAAAATCTTTCGGATAGTTGTGAGCCTTTGTTACTTTTCCTTTAAATTATTTAGTTTACGAACTCAATGATTATAATGACTATAAAGCCGATTTGGTAAACGATAGAAAAGGAAACTTCTTATTTGGAGCTAAGTCCACGCAAAAACAATTGGCATCTGTTCCTTTGAAAATAACGCTCATTATTCTTCCTTTTATCATTATATTTACAATCCTTTCAGGGTACAAAATGTTATTATTATTACTATTTATGATAGCGATAAATATTATCTATAATTTCAAACCTTTCAGAATAAAGGAAAGACCTCCTTTTGAAATTGCTATCCAAATAGGCTATGTATTTACGGCATTCTTTAGCATTGTTTTAAACAATTTACACATGTTACCCTAGCAAACCATTTTATATTTATCACTCTTTGCCTTTCAATCTCATATTGCAGGTGAAATTATGGATATAGAACCAGATATCAAGGCGGGAAAGAAACTACAGCAACACTAATAGGTAGAAAAAACACAAAATTTTTAATGCTCGCTTTCCTCTGTATTGAGATCTATATTTTAACATTCTGGTTTGAAGATTATGTCCTAGCAGGATTTTTAGCTGTCTTTTCTTTATGGTTATTGATAGACGTTTTTATCCTTTTTAAAGACAAACCTTATAGTTTAGCACAAATGAACCTATTTGGTTATGCCATGAATTTTTCTGCAATTGCTTCAATGATTTGGATACTGTATTCCGCTAAGCTTTTACATTCAGTTTTTTAATCGCAGGGCGATAGCCAAAGAGTTTAATTTCCCTATGCTTATGTCGAAATAAACAGAAATTTCTGTTTAATTGTTGTTCAAGTAGTTTATTAAAGCAAAGTCTTTTCTTTTTGCCTCATTAACTGTAACTTTGCGTCTTTAAAAAATGATGTCATTGCGAAGCATCTGCCTTAAGCTGATGCTGTGGCAATCTTTTCAATTAGATTTCCAAACTAGATAATCTAGCATTGACAAAACCTGTACAGCAAAACCATGAGTTACCATTTTAATGAGATAGAAGCCAAATGGCAAAAATATTGGGCAGATAATAAAACGTTCCAGGCTTCAAATACTTCTGAGAAACCAAAATACTATGTACTAGATATGTTTCCTTATCCGAGTGGAGCAGGCTTACACGTCGGACATCCATTAGGTTATATTGCAAGTGACATTTATGCACGCTACAAACGTCATAAAGGCTTTAATGTATTACATCCGCAAGGTTATGATAGTTTTGGTTTGCCTGCTGAGCAATATGCAATTCAGACAGGTCAGCACCCTAAAAACACAACCGAAATTAATATTGATGGATGTTTAGACTGTGAAGGAAATATACTAGATAAATACGTTAATGAAGATGGGATTATTAAAGATGAAGCTTTAATTGAAAAAGGAAAAGCAACTACAATTAACGATCAAGATTACCAAAATAACATTATTAAAGGATATAGAAAACAGCTTGATAAAATAGGTTTTTCATTCGATTGGGACAGAGAAGTGCGTACCTCAGATCCTAAATTTTACAAATGGACACAGTGGATTTTCATTCAACTCTNNATACTTCTGAGAAACCAAAATATTATGTATTAGATATGTTTCCTTATCCGTCAGGAGCAGGTCTGCATGTCGGACATCCATTGGGTTATATAGCAAGTGATATCTATGCACGTTACAAGCGTCATAAAGGTTTTAATGTATTGCACCCTCAAGGGTATGATAGTTTTGGTTTGCCAGCGGAACAATATGCAGTTCAGACTGGGCAACATCCTGCAGTAACTACCGAAGCGAATATTAAAACGTATAGACGTCAGTTAGATAGCATCGGTTTTTCATTCGATTGGAGTCGAGAAGTCCGTACCTCAGATCCGAAATTTTACAAATGGACGCAGTGGATTTTCATTCAACTCTACAACTCTTGGTATAATAAAGAAGCTGATAAAGCAGAAGATATTTCTGTTTTAGTTGACACCTTTTCAAAAGAAGGAAATAGTAAAATTAACGCTTCTGCGGATGATGATATCGAAGAATTTACAGTTGAGCAATGGAATGCTTTTTCAGAAAAGGAACGACAAGAAATCTTAGCAAAATACAGACTAACTTACCTTTCAGAAACCGAAGTAAATTGGTGTCCTGCTCTAGGAACTGTACTCGCTAACGACGAAATTATAAATGGTGTTTCAGAGCGTGGCGGGCATCCTGTAATCCGTAAAAAAATGAAGCAATGGAGTATGCGAATCACCGCGTATGCACAACGTTTATTAGACGGGTTAAACACCATTGATTGGCCACAACCACTTAAAGATTCACAAACCAATTGGATTGGAAGATCTGTGGGTGCCACAGTAGAATTCAGAATCCTCCCCCCAGCCCCCTCCGAAGGAGGGGGAGTTGAGCCTCGTTATAAAACCAGTGATTCTAAAATCTATGGTGTTTTATTAGGACGTGCTAAGGAAATGCGTAAAAACCCAACTCCTGCTGAAGATAAGTTATGGCAAGCATTAAGAGATAGAAAGTTAACTAACAAATTTAGAAGACAGCATCCTATTGCAGATTATATTGTCGATTTTGTTTGTTTAGAAAAAAATCTAATCGTTGAGGTAGATGGAGAGATTCATAAATATCAACTAGACAAAGATGCAGATAGGCAGCTATTGTTAGAGCAAAAGAAAGGATATACCGTTTTACGATTCACTAATGAAGAAGTTCTAAATGATATTGATAACGTACTTACAAATATTAGTACTACATTAAACTCCCTCTCCTCTGGAGAGGGTTGGGGTGAGGTCAACAATTCAGAAAACATTATAGACGTTTTTACAACAAGACCCGACACCATCTTCGGAGTGTCATTTATGACACTAGCTCCAGAGCATGAGTTGGTATCAGAAATTACAACAGCCGAACAAAAAGAAGCTGTAGAAACCTATATAACCGCTACTGCAAAACGTAGTGAACGTGAGCGTATGTCAGATGTAAAAACCATTTCAGGTGTGTTTACTGGTGCTTATGCAGAGCATCCTTTTACCAAAAAACCAATTCCGATTTGGATTGGTGATTATGTCTTAGCAGGCTACGGAACAGGAGCAGTAATGTCAGTGCCTTGTGGCGATCAACGAGATTATGATTTTGCAAAGCATTTTGGTATTGACATCCCTAATATATTTGAAGGTGTAGATATTAGCGAAGAAGCTTTTGCAGATAAAGACAATACCAAGATTGCGAATAGTGATTTCTTAAACGGATTAGCTTATAAAAAAGCCACCAAATTGGCTATTTATGAGTTGGAAAAACTCGGTCAAGGCAAGGGAAAAATAAATTACAGATTACGTGATGCAGTTTTTAGCCGTCAGCGTTATTGGGGAGAACCATTTCCTGTGTATTATAAAGACGGATTGCCTCAAATGATTGATGCAAAACACTTACCTATCCGCTTACCTGAAGTAGAAAAATACCTGCCTACCGAAGACGGAAAACCACCGTTGGGGAATGCAGAAAAATGGCATTGGTTAGAAGAAAATGGTGAAGGTAAAATAGTCTCTAAAGAAGAGTTTGAAAATTCCTCCCCTTCGGGGAGGCTAGGAGGGGCATTGGAGTTAAACACCATGCCAGGTTGGGCAGGAAGCTCCTTCTACTTTAACCGTTATATGGATGCTCATAATGAAGAGGAGATTTTCTCACAAAAGGCGGTCAGCTACTGGAAAGAAATCGATTTATACATTGGCGGAAGTGAACATGCTACAGGACACTTATTATACTCTCGTTTTTGGCAAAAATTCTTATTTGACAAAGGCATTGTACCTGTAGACGAATATGCGAAGAAGCTAATCAACCAAGGAATGATTTTAGGAACGAGTGCGTTTGTTTATCAAACATGGTTCTCATATGAAGGTGCTGATTCAAAATATGAAGGGCTTCTAGATTTTATTAAAAGCAAGCCGATTTTTATAAGTAAGAATCTTCTTGATGAAATTATTAAGAAAAATGATTTTAATAGGAAATTTTATGAAGTCGAAAAATTATTTATTAATGAGATTTTACAGAGATTTAATTTTAAAGAACTTGAACAAGTTAATCAGGGAGTTGATTTAAGAGCAATAAATAAAATTCATGCAGACGTTTCTTTCGTAAATGCCTCAAACGAACTAGATATAGAAGCCTTTAAAAAATGGAGACCAGAATATAAAGACGCTATTTTTATTGGAGAAGAAGGCAAAATTATTGATGGAGATAACGATAAATACATCTGCGGCAGCGAAGTCGAAAAAATGTCCAAATCAAAATACAATGTCGTCAATCCTGATGCCATTTGTGAGCAATACGGAGCAGACAGTTTACGTTTGTATGAAATGTTTTTAGGTCCGCTAGAACAAGCCAAACCTTGGAATACTACTGGTATTACAGGTGTACATGGTTTTTTAAAGAAGTTATGGAAATTGTACCATAGCGGAGTTGATGGTGCTTTTCACGTAACCAACTCCCCTCCTTCGGAGGGGTTGGGGAAGGAATTAAAAACCCTCCACAAAACCATCAAAAAAGTAGAAGAAGACATTGAAAATTTTTCATTCAATACTTCGGTTTCTACTTTTATGATTGCTGTAAATGAGTTAACGGCTCAAAAGTGTCATTCTCACGAAATTTTAGAACCTTTAATTATCTTAATTTCACCGTATGCTCCGCATATTGCTGAAGAATTATGGTCTAAATTGGGTCACACCGAGTCTATTTCAACAGCACCATTTCCAGTTTTTGAAGAAAAATATTTGGTAGAGAGTTCTAAAACTTACCCTATTTCATTCAATGGTAAAATGCGTTTTACGATGGAGCTTTCCTTAGATTTAAGCAAAGATGAAATTGAAGCCGCTGTTATGGCACATGAAAAAACACAGGCACAATTACAAGGTAGAGCACCTAAAAAAGTAATTGTAGTACCAGGTAAAATTGTAAATATTGTAGGATGATAGCAAACATAGAGATTATTGGGTT
>DOIV01000299.1:5592-5720 GCA_003511845.1 Flavobacteriaceae bacterium
TCTACAGAAAATTTATCATTAACCATGCTTTCTCTCTTTTTTATAGGGATTTCTTTATGGTTTACCTATGGTGTTTATGTAAATAGTCTTGCCATGATTGTTACCAATGCTATCACTGCAGTTTTATC
>DOIV01000295.1 GCA_003511845.1 Flavobacteriaceae bacterium
ATTGAAATTTTTTCTTTTTATTGGGTTTGCAATTTCTTAAAATATCAATTGCTTCAGTATAACTCACCCGTTTGAATTGATTGTCAACCACAAAATTAAGTTTTTCTAGTAAGGACAGTTCACTTCTTTGTAGTTGAGGCTTGGTACTTTCTTCTTTTGTAAAACGTTCATCTAAAAAAGCCAAATCATCTTTGCAATTTTCTAAAACATATTTAAGTACATTTTTGATAAAATCTTCCGCCAAATCCATATTGCCATCTAAATCCATAAAAGCAACTTCAGGTTCTATCATCCAAAATTCAGCTAAATGACGTGTAGTATTTGAGTTTTCTGCTCTAAATGTCGGTCCGAAAGTATAAACTTTACCCAATGCCATGGCATAAGTTTCAGCTTCTAACTGACCAGAAACAGTGATGTTGGTTTCTTTACCAAAAAAATCTTGTGAATAATCTATTTCTCCATTTTCATCTTTTGGAGGATTTTTAGGATCAAGTGTAGATATTTTAAACATCTCACCAGCTCCTTCGGCGTCAGAACCTGTAATTATAGGAGCGTGAAAATTGTAAAATCCATTCTCCGTAAAATACTTATGAACTGCAAAGGATAAAGCAGAGCGTAAACGCATTACTGCACTAAAAGTATTTGTTCTTACTCTTAAATGTGCGTTTTCACGTAAGAATTCAAAACTGTGTTTTTTGGGCTGAATAGGGTATTCGTCAGGATTCGAATCTCCTAATATTTCTATTTTACTAACATTAATTTCTACACGTTGCCCTTTACCTTGACTTTCAACTAAAGTGCCTGTTATTGAAACAGCAGCACCAGTAGTGATACGCTTTAAAAGAGCTTCATCCGTATTTTCAAAATCGATTACACATTGAATGTTGTTAATGGTAGAACCATCATTTAAGGCAATAAAACGATTGGCTCTAAAAGTTCTTACCCATCCTTTAATTTGTACTTCTTGTAAAAATTGATCTGATTGTAATAATTCAGCAACACTTTTTTGCATTTCCTGTTCTTTATTTATGAAATGCAAAGATAAGGATATGATTTGAGATTAAAGATTTGAAAATCGAGATTTTTGAAGGCTAGATTTTTTTTAAAGAGTTTGAAAAGCTATTTTTTATTGGCAATATTCATCAAATACTGACCATAACCACTTTTTAATAATGGCTCAGCAACTTTTTTAAGTTGTTCAGCAGAAATATATCCTTTATAAAAAGCAATTTCTTCAATACAGCCAATTTTTAAACCTTGACGCTCTTCAAGAACCTGCACAAACTGTTGAGCTTGCATTAATGATTGAAATGTACCAGTATCTAACCAAGCTGTACCACGACCAAAAATACCAACATTTAAATTACCTTGTTCTAAATAAACATTATTTACATCAGTAATTTCATATTCTCCACGAGCTGAAGGTTTTATGTTTTTTGCAATTTCAACTACATTATTGTCATAAAAATAAAGACCAGGTACTGCATAATTTGATTTCGGTTGCTCAGGCTTTTCTTCAATAGAAATAGCCTTATGATTTTTATCAAATTCTACTACGCCATAACGTTCAGGGTCACTCACATGGTAAGCAAAGACAACTCCTCCATCAGAATTGGTAGCATTCTCTAAAATTTGTTGTAGGTCAGCTCCGTAAAAGATATTATCTCCTAAAATTAAAGCAACAGAGTCATCACCTATAAACTCTTCACCTATAACGAATGCTTGAGCTAAACCGTTAGGTACTTCTTGAACTTTATATTGAAAATTACATCCTAGATTTTCCCCATCACCTAATAGGCGTTCAAACATAGGTAAATCATGAGGTGTAGATATTATTAAAATATCTTTTATACCTGCCAACATTAAAGTTGATAGCGGATAATAAATCATCGGTTTGTCATAAATAGGCATTAATTGTTTACTTACAGCTAAGGTAAGTGGGTGTAGTCTTGTGCCGCTTCCGCCAGCTAAAATAATTCCTTTCATAGTTACTCTTTTTCTATATGCTCATCTTCTTTAGGTAAAATTCGAATGGCAGGTTTTTTAAAAGTTTTTTTATTTGCAATACGTTGCTCTAAAGATAATAATAACGAAGGAAGTAACAATAAATTGGATGCCATGGCTAATAATAATGTAACAGAAACTAATCCGCCAAGGGCAATAGTTCCTCCAAAACTAGAAACCGTAAACACTAAAAATCCAAAAAATAATACAACAGAGGTATAAAACATACTTACACCAGTTTCCCGTAAGGCAGCATAAACCGATTTTTTTACTTTCCAATCATTTGCTTGCAATTCTTGTCGATATTTTGCTAAAAAGTGGATGGTGTCATCTACTGAAATTCCAAAAGCAATACTAAACACTAAAATGGTTGAAGGTTTTATAGGTACGCCAAGAAAACCCATCAAACCTGCAGTAACAAGTAAGGGAAGCATATTTGGTAGTAATGATATAGCTATCATTTTAAAAGATTTAAACATCCATGCCATAAAAACTGCAATCAATAAAATTGCTAAAGAAAGTGAGATGACTAAATTTTTGATTAAATAATTGGTTCCTTTTAAGAAGACCAAGGCTTTTCCTGTTAGTGCTACCGTATACCTTTCTTCTGGAAATACTTTGGCTATCCTATCTTTAAGCCTTTCTTCAATTCGTTCCATTTTATCGGTACC
>DOIV01000216.1:0-8256 GCA_003511845.1 Flavobacteriaceae bacterium
GATTTAACCATGTTTTTAAATGGTATTTTAGGAGGATTAGTAGGCATAACCGCCGGAGCAGATTTAATGTCACCAATGGATGCAATTGCAATAGGATTTATTGCTGGTGGTATCATTGTATTGACTGTAGCCTTTATAGATAAAATAAGATTAGATGATCCTGTTGGAGCTATAGCCGTACACTTAATTTGTGGTATTTGGGGTACATTAGCTGTTGGCATTTTTGGTGCTAAAGCTGGTGGAGAACAATTCATGCATCAATTAACTGGTGTAGGTGCTTATGCAGTATTTTGTATTATATCATCATTCATCATTTTATTTACTTTAAAGAAAACAGTAGGCATACGAGTTTCTGAAAGAGAAGAAATAGAAGGTCTAGATATTCATGAGCATGGTATGAAAGCGTATGCTGATTTTAGATTGAATGAACATTAATCATTAAATTGTCATTCCTGCGTAGGCAGGAACCCAATCAATAAAATCTTAACTTTAAGACCTTCCTTAAAAAAGGAAGGTCTTCTTTTTTGATAAAACTCAAAGGTTTATCTCTTAATTCATAATTTGAATTGTCATTTATTATCATATTAAAAAAAAATGCACTGATATTTTACTTTCAGTGCATTTTTTCTTTTATATTTTTAATTCTAATGAATATCCTTTAAATTCGCACCTATTTTGTTGAATATAACTTGTTATTAATTTTAGATAAAACTCATCAAGTTTGATGAATTTTATCTAAATACTTCTCAACCTTTTTACCCAAACTTTGTAAAAACACAATTGAAGTGATAGTGAGATAATTTATAGTTAAGTGTATGAAAAATCAAGGATTGTATTTAAATGAGTTTGAAACAGATAATTGTGGTGCAGGATTTATATGTAATCTTAATGGCGAAAAATCTAACCAAATTATTCATGATGCATTAGAAATTTTAGTAAAACTAGAACATCGCGGTGCAGTAAGCTCTGATGGAAGAACTGGTGATGGGGCTGGAATATTAATTGACATTCCTCATGATTTCTTTTCAAGAGTGTGCGAATTTGATTTACCTAAACCTAAAGAATATGCTGTTGGTATGGTTTTTTTTCCTAAGAAAAAAAATCAAAGACAATATTGTACAGAAGTTTTTGAAGAAGAAATAAAAAAACAAGGTCTAGAAATTTTAGGCTGGAGAAATGTACCTGTTGATACTTCAAATTTAGGTACAATTGCTTCTCAAACAGAACCAAAAACAAAACAATTGTTTGTTGGTAAAAACAAGCTAAAACTTACGGAATTAGAATTTAATGCAAAATTATTTGCAGCTAGAAAAATTGCAGAAAATACAATTGCAAAATCTAAGCTCTCTGAAGCTAACTACTTTTACCTTCCAAGTTTTTCTACCACAACAATTATTTATAAAGGACTATTAATTCCTGAAGATATTGACCGTTATTATACCGATTTAAATGAACCTGATGTAATAACACGCTTGGCATTAGTTCATCAGCGTTTTTCAACCAATACTTTTCCTGCTTGGCATTTAGCTCAACCGTTCCGCTATATGTGTCACAATGGTGAAATAAACACGCTAAGAGGTAATGTTAGTAGAATGAAAGCTAGAGAAGAACTGATGGAAAGTGATTTGTTTGGTGATGATATTAAAAAAACATTTCCCATAGTTAAAGAAGGGCATTCTGATTCTGCTTCTATGGATATGGGCGTTGAAATCTTATTAATGACTGGTCGTTCTTTACCCGAAGTTATGATGATTATGGTGCCAGAAGCATGGGAGAAACATCAAACCATGAGTGACGATAAAAAAGCTTTTTATGAATACAACTCTTGTATAATGGAACCTTGGGACGGTCCAGCTTCCGTACCTTTTACTGATGGTAATTTTATTGGAGCATTATTAGATAGAAACGGATTAAGACCTTCAAGATATACCGTTACAAAAGATGGTTTTGTAATTATGTCTTCTGAGATTGGCGTACTAAAGATCAAGCCAGAAAATGTAGTAAAACATGGTAGACTAGAACCAGGAAAGATATTTTTAGTTGACATGAACAAAGGTCGTATCATTGAAGATGAAGAAATAAAAAATAGTATTGTTTCAAAACATCCTTATAGAAAATGGTTAAACAAACATACACTACCTTTAAATAAAGTTCCTTATACCGATGACTTTTGCCCTTTAGAAGTTACAGATTATAAAACGAGATTACGCATTTTTGGTTATACTACTGAAGACATTTCAACTATGATTATCCCAATGGCAACCAAAGCTAAAGAAGCTATTGGCTCTATGGGTATAGACACGCCTTTGGCAGTATTATCTCACAAACCACAATTATTATATAATTATTTTAAACAACTTTTTGCACAGGTTACGAATCCTCCGTTAGACGGTATCCGTGAAGAAATAATTACTGACATTAGCTTGGCAATTGGTGGTGATCGAAATATTTTTGATGTGATACCAGAACATGCTAAAAAATTACGCATCCAAAACCCTGTAATTTCAAGTAAAGATTTAGATAAGATAAAAAAAATCAATCATCCTGATTATAAAGTTACTTCTATTGAAATGCTTTATCCTATTAAAGAAGGATTTAATGGCTTAGAAAACGCATTAGAAGACATTCTTATTCAAGCAGAAAAAGCGGTAGATGCAGGTGCTAATATTATTATCTTGTCTGATAGAGGTGTTAATAAAGAAACAGCTCCTATACCAGCATTATTAGCTTGTTCTTATTTACATCACGGATTGAGTAAAAAAGGAAAACGCTCAAAATTTGGTATCGTATTAGAAACTGCAGAACCGAGAGAACCACATCATTTTGCTACTTTATTTGGTTATGGTGCAAGTGCCATCAATCCATACATGGTGAATGAAATTATCAGAACACAAGTTCAAGAAAAAGTAATTACTGGTATTGACGAAGATACTGCTGTTCAAAACTTTAATAAAGCTATCGGTAAAGGTATTTTAAAAGTAATGAATAAGATTGGGATTTCAACCTTACACTCCTATCGTGCTTCACAAATATTTGAAATTTTAGGCTTGCGTAAAGGTATTACAGAAAAATACTTTCCAGGCACACCTTCTCGTATTAGTGGAGTTGGTTTATATGCCATAGAAAAAGATATCAATAACAGATATAATGATGCTTTTCCGAAAAAAGACATCAAAAATGTATTAGATTTAAATATTGGTGGTGAATATCGTTGGCGAAGAAATGGAGAAAAACACTTATTCAACCCTACTACTATTTCTAAACTACAACAAGCCGTTAGAACTAAAAGTAAAGAAACCTATCAAGTCTATGCTGATGCTGTAAATAAGCAAAGTAAAAACTTAATGACTTTAAGAGGTATGTTTGAATTTCACAATCTAGACCCTATCTCTATTGATGAAGTTGAACCTTGGACGGAAATTGTAAAACGCTTTAAAACAGGAGCTATGTCTTACGGTTCTATCAGTCAAGAAGCACACGAAAACTTAGCAATTGCCATGAATAGAATTGGCGGTAAAAGTAATTCTGGTGAAGGTGGTGAAGATAAAAATCGCTTCAAAAAAATGCCTAATGGCGATTGGAAAAATAGTTCAATAAAACAAGTTGCTTCTGGTAGATTTGGAGTTTCTAGTAATTATTTAACCAATGCCACAGAGATTCAAATAAAAATGGCTCAAGGTGCAAAACCTGGTGAAGGCGGACAATTACCAGGCGAAAAAGTACTACCATGGATTGCAGAGGTCAGAAATTCAACCCCATATGTTGGTTTAATTTCACCACCACCACATCACGATATTTATTCTATTGAAGATTTATCTCAATTAATTTTCGATTTGAAAAATGCAAATCGTGAAGCTAGAATCAATGTGAAATTGGTTTCAAAAGTAGGTGTTGGTACAATAGCAGCAGGAGTTGCAAAAGCAAAAGCCGATGTGATTCTTATCTCAGGCTTTGACGGTGGCACAGGGGCTTCACCATTAACCTCATTAAAACATACAGGCTTGCCTTGGGAACTCGGTCTTGCTGAAGCTCAACAAACATTAATGCTTAATAATTTAAGAAGTAGAATTGTACTAGAATGTGACGGACAGTTAAAAACTGGTCGTGATGTTGCTATAGCATGTTTACTAGGTGCAGAAGAGTTTGGCTTTGCTACCGCACCATTAGTAGCTTCAGGTTGTATTATGATGCGAGCTTGTCATCTAAACACTTGCCCTGTTGGCATAGCAACACAAGATCTTGAATTACGTAAAAACTTTAAAGGCACACCAGAGCACGTGATTAACTTTATGTACTTTGTTGCTGAAGAATTACGTGCAATTATGGCTCAATTAGGTTTTAGAACCATTGAAGAAATGGTAGGGCAAACCAAAAAAATAAAAGCAAATACAGCAATTAACCATTATAAAGCAAAAGGTATTGATTTGTCTGAAATTTTATACCAACCATCAATGGATGGTAAAGTTAACATTTCTAACTCTGAAGAGCAAGATCATGGGCTAGAAAACGTATTAGACATCAATATATTAAATGATGCTAAAGCAGCTATTGTCAATAAAATAAAAACAGATTTATCTTATGACATTTGTAATACCGATAGGTCTGTAGGTGCAATACTCAGTAATGAAATTTCAAAAATACATGGAGAGGATGGCTTACCAGAAAACACATTAAATTTAACCTTTACAGGTTCAGCAGGGCAAAGTTTTGGGGCTTTTTCGACCAAAGGATTAACAATGAAAGTAGAAGGAGAAACTAATGATTATTTAGGCAAAGGTTTATCTGGAGCAAAAATTATCATTAAAAAACCAGAAAAAGCTGATTTTATTGCTGAAGAAAATATTATTATTGGCAATGTTTGTTTTTATGGTGCCATAAAAGGCGAAGCATATATCAATGGTATTGCAGGGGAACGTTTTTGTGTTAGAAATTCAGGAATTACCGCTGTGGTTGAAGGTATAGGCGATCATGGTTGCGAATATATGACTGGCGGAAAAGTAGTTGTTTTAGGACAAACAGGTCGTAATTTTGCCGCAGGTATGAGCGGAGGTATTGCCTATATTTACAATAAAGACAAAACATTTAGTAAAGAAAACTGCAATCATGAAATGGTTGAATTAGTTAACTTATCTAATGATGAAAAAAATGAATTGAAACAATTGATTGAAAAACATCTAAACTATACAAAAAGTACTCTAGCTGTAAAATTTTTAAAAGATTGGGATAACTATGTAAAACACTTTACAAAGGTATTTCCTACAGATTATAAAAACGCTTTAGAAAGATTGGCAAAAGAATCTAAAGAAAAACAATTAACAGCATAACCATGGGAGAATTAAGAGGATTTAAGACATACGAGAGGATAGATGAAACTAATATTGCTGTTAAAAAACGTGTAAGCAATTATAAAGAATTCACCATTCCATTAAAAAATAAAGACCTAGAAAAACAAGGTTCTAGATGTATGGATTGTGGTGTTCCGTTTTGCCATAGTGGATGCCCACTGGGGAATTTAATTCCCGATTTTAATGATATGATTCATAAAGGTGAATGGAAAAAAGCCTTACATATTTTACACGCTACTAATAACTTTCCTGAATTTACCGGTCGATTATGTCCAGCTCCCTGTGAAAAATCATGTGTATTGGGTATAATTGACAATCCTATTTCAATAGAAAATATTGAAAAAAATATTGTTGAAAAAGGTTTTGCTAAAGGATGGATTATACCAGAACCTCCAAAAGTAAGAACGGATAAAACCGTTGCCGTAATTGGCTCTGGCCCTGCGGGACTGGCTGCTGCTCAGCAATTAAACAGAGCAGGTCATACCGTTACAGTTTTTGAACGTGATGATGCTATTGGTGGTTTATTACGTTATGGAATTCCTAATTTTAAATTAGAAAAAGAAATTATTGACAGAAGAGTTGACATCCTTAAAGAAGAAGGAGTCATCTTTAAAACCAATGTACATGTTGGTGTAAATTATAAGGTATCAGAATTAGACAATTTTAATGCTGTGGTATTGTGTGGCGGAGCAACTGCCCGTAGAAGTCTTCCTGTAAAAGGAATAGATAGTAAAGGTGTAGAACAGGCAATGGATTTCTTAACCCAACAAACCAAGACTTTATTCGGTAGTACATTTGAAGAAGAAGCCATTTCAGCAACTGACAAACATGTCATTGTAATTGGAGGTGGAGATACGGGTTCTGACTGTGTAGGCACATCGAATAGACAAGGAGCAAAATCTGTTACTAATTTTGAAATTATGCCTAAACCACCTGTAGGAAGAAGTGAAAAAACACCTTGGCCATTTTGGCCTTTGCAATTAAAAACAAGCTCATCACACGAAGAAGGTTGTGATAGAAACTGGTTGATAAATACCAAAGAATTTGTGACCAATGCAAAAGGCGAACTCACAGCCTTAAAAACTGTTGAAGTTGAATGGAAAATTAAGCCTGGTCAAAGACCACAATTGATTGAAAAACCAAATACTGAAAAAATTTGGGATTGCGACTTGGTGTTTTTAGCCTTAGGTTTTACGGGTCCAGAAAAAACACTAAGTGAACAATTAGGTTTAGACCTAGATGCTCGTAGCAATTTTAAAGCAACAAATTATCAAACAAACATCTCAAAAATATTTACTGCTGGCGATATGCACCGCGGACAATCATTAATTGTTTGGGCAATTTCTGAAGGTAGAGAAGCCGCTAGAGAAGTTGACTTTTACTTAATGGGACAAACCGATTTACCTACCAAAGGTGATGGTGATTTGTTGGGGGTATAATTTCGTTGGTAGCAAGCAGTTTTCATTCCAAAATTTTCAACAAATTAATATTATTTAACTGATTTTGTGAGTTTTACATATCTTTATGTTTCTTAAACCCAAAAAATCATGCTAAAACGAACCCTTTTTTTCGGAAACAAATGTTCATTAACCACAAAACATGAACAATTAGTAATTAAAAACCCTGACAGGGAAACAACAGTACCCATTGAAGATATTGGCTATATTGTTTTAGAACACCAAGAGACTTATATCTCTATGCCTGCATTATCAAAATTATCATCAAATAACGTGAGTGTTATCTTTTGTGATGCTAAGCACATGCCACAAAGTATGTTGTTAAATTTAGATAGCCACCACATTCAACAAGAACATTTTAGAAATCAAATAAATGCAACAGAACCTTTAAAAAAACAATTGTGGCAACAAGTGGTAAAAGCTAAAATACAAAATCAAGCTACTCATTTAAATGCTCTAAAAAAGAACACAAACCCCTTAGAGTATTATGCCTCTAAAGTATTAAGTGGCGATAGTGATAACCGAGAAGGTGTTGCTGCAGCCTATTACTGGAAACATCTTTTTGATTTTGATTTTAAAAGAGAACGTTATGGAGAATACCCAAATTCGTTTTTAAATTATGGATATATCATTTTAAGAGCTGCCATTGCCAGAGCACTTTCAGGAAGTGGCTTATTGAACACTCTAGGCATTCATCATCACAACAAATACAATGCTTTTTGCTTGGCAGATGATATCATGGAACCCTATAGACCTTTGATAGATGCTAAGGTAATAGAAATTATGGGTACTTATGACGAACACGAATTGATAACACCCATTAAAGCCCAACTCTTAAATGTACTGACTCAAACCGTATATTTTGAAGATAAAAAAAGTCCATTAATGGTTGGCTTATCTACAACCACAAGCTCATTACAACAGTGTTTTGCTGGTAAATCTAGAAAAATAATCTATCCAAAATTATGGATTTAAACGCCTATAGAATTATGTGGTTATTTGTATTTTTTGATTTACCTACCGAGACTAAAAAAGATAGACGAAATGCTCAACAATTTAGAAAAAACTTGTTGAAAGATGGTTTTACTATGATGCAATTTTCTGTATATATGCGACATTGTGCAAGTAGTGAAAGTGCAGATTCACACGAAAGAAGAATTAAAAACTTGTTACCGCCTTTAGGTAAAGTAAGTGTGCTTAGAATAACCGATAAACAGTACGGAAATATTATGAATTTTTGGGGTAAAGTTGAACAGTCCAAAGAACCACCACCATTACAATTAGAATTGTTCTGATAAGATAATTAATAACTAGCATACTATTATTAAATCAACTTTTAATTTATAAGATTGACCCCCAGAGAGTTATTGAAATAAACTGTAGTTTTATTGAAGACACAATGCGTAGCTTGTTAGGGGTGTAATGAAAGTTTAAAACAAAAAATGTTCCAAACA
>DOIV01000216.1:8598-8864 GCA_003511845.1 Flavobacteriaceae bacterium
CAATTAAGTCTTTATAAATAAAAACCTACCTCCCCAAATTCCATTCTTTACATATGTTTTATACTACATAATTATTTATTAGGAATGGAATTTTCCCCTCCTTAAAAAAAGGAGGGGAATTTTTTGAGTACAGATTTATTCTTGCCTATTTTCAGATTTAAGATAGTCAGAATCAAAGCTCCTTCCCTTGACAAGGGAAGGTGGTCACGCATAAGCGTGAACGGAAGGGTTTTACTTAAAATGTTTTAATCAGAAAACAAAAAATG
>DOIV01000216.1:9198-11982 GCA_003511845.1 Flavobacteriaceae bacterium
CAAAGCAATTAAGTCTTTATAAGAAGCATTTTTTTAAACGATATTTTTACTTAATTATATGAATATTAGAAGGTAACAGACCAACTAATATCGTCTTTTCTAATCTTTAATCAAACCACAACGAAAAATTGACTTTCAATTTTTGTTACAACGATTTTTCGTTGTGGTTTGGTCGTTTAAGATTAAACCGTTTATGTCAAAGAACAAAAAATAATTTTATTAAACCTTTATGATTTTTCCAATACTTGAAATTTTAACTTTTAAAGGAGTATGAGTTTCCCATCCATTTTTACCTAATCCAAAACTATTAATCTGTTGTTTTTCATTCATATTATTAATTGATGATGCTTTATTTATTCTAAAATAATAATCTCCAGACGTAAATTTTTGCACCCTGTATAAATGCTTTTTTAAAGCTTCATAATTTGGAGTATCAAAATTAATTTCTTCTTCTTTTAATCTTAACAAAAACATATCATTTATTTGTAAAGTAGTAACAATTTCTTTACCGTCTTCTGGCAATTGAAAAACGGGTTGTTTTTGGCGTTTACGCTCAACAGCTGTCCAAAATGTAACAATATTTTCCTTTAAATTACCATCAAAATCTTTATAGATAAGTACGTGATGATTATTCTGAGGGTCAACGTATTGTTTAGCACCCTCTTTTAGCCTTTCAGCCTTTCCTAAAACTTTTTTAACTCGAACTTTTTTGATAGGAATAGGGGTTCTATTTATGTTTATTGGCTCTTCTTTGTTTAATCTCCTGTAGCGTTTACCTTCATTCGGCATATAGAATTTTTTTCCTTTAAGAGAGTTTTCAACTTTTGCTTTTATTTTTTTCTGTACAGTTTTATCAATTTTTTTCTCTTTTAATATCATCATATTAAGAAATAGTTTTTCTTCTTCAGTAAAATCAATAGAAATAGTTTTAATTACAACTGCTTTTAGGTTTGGGTCAACAATATTAGTTAGTTGTAAAAAACTTAAATTACTTATTTCAACACGATATACATATTCATCATCTTTGCAATTTTTATTAGAACCATAAACAGTTTGATGGTGTAACTGCCCTCTTGCAGCAACACCTAAATTAGTGTAAGTAACACCCTCTTTTTTTGTTTTATGAGTGCGAATGGTTAATACATTAGTTGTTTTTTTATGCGAGACTAAAATTTGTTCTACAGCTATTTCGGCATCTTCTCGAAACGCTTCCCATGGCATTGGAAACTCTTTAAGTTCATAATTTCTATTGTAGCGATTCCATTTACTTAATTCTTGTAAATGTTTTCTAGTAGAACAAGCCATTACCAATGCATCAATAGCATGATGACGGTGGTCATCTCTTGTTTTTGTATCATCTTCTTTATTTAAGATAGAATTTAAACCCCATTTATGGCGTAAATTAGAAGTCATTTGCCCTGGAGCTACTAATACATTCGGGCAAATTTTTGATAAATAATTTTTTGCTTCTTTACTAATATAGCGTGTATCGTTTAATTGACGGCTGATAAAATCTTCATCGTGTTTTTTCTTTACAAACTGTTTAAATTTATGATAAGCACTTGGGTAATTAGGTTTGTTTTTAAAACAGCTTAAAGCTTGTAATTTAATTTCTTCCCACTTTTGTTCTCCTTGTTTACTATAAAATTCATAAGGTGTTAAATTTCCTTTGGCTCTATTTTCATCAGCAAAACAAAGTGTTTTGTTCATAAAACTATCATTTAAAGATCTACTCCAAGGAAATATATGTTCTATTTGAACTGCACCACTAAATAATTGATTTACTTCAATATTCTGTCCAGTATATGGACATCTTTTATTACACTCTTCCCAAAGTTTGTATTTTAAGATGTTAATATGCGTGGGTCTTTGGTCTAAACCAGCTAATTCAACTTTTACTCTATCATTTTCTCGTTCTAACCGTTTTTGCTCTCTTCTAACATCATTTCTTTTTGTTTTTGAAATTTTTAAATCACGAGCTAATTCTATTTTGATTTCATTGGGTTTACCATATACATCAATAATTTCATTGACTAACTTTCTAATTTCAAACAAAGCTGTTATCACAACAGGGTTTCTTATACTTTGTATTTCCTTGTCTGCTTCTTGGCTTACAGGAAGTTTCTCTAATACTATTGTCGTTTCTAAAGCACTGCTATGATGGTATAGCTTTTTTAATTGCTTGTCAGGAATATTAAATTCATGTTTAAGCATTTTTTTTAAAGGCTCTATATAACCACCTTTTAAATTAGAACGAACAATATCAGGAACATTATCTAATAAAAATTGTTTGTTATCTTCCCATTTATTCTCCATTGCATTTTTAACACCTCCTAAACCAACAGCAATATCATACATATAACCTTGTTGTAAAAAAGGTAAGATATTATTTATTGCTTTTCTACTTAAATTTGAATACCCATCTTTTAAATTAAATTTTGAAATTTCAACTGCTTTATCTTTATTAAAACCCCAATTATCAATAGCATATTGTTTTAGTTTTTCCCTATCTTCAAAAAAGGATAATACATGCCAAATATCTTCTTGTTCTTTCGTAGAAAAATCAAACCACTTTTCACCAAAAAATTTCTTATTCGCTAAATTACTAATGGTATAAGTACCAACTATTTTATCATCATCTTTAAAGTTAAATTGGTAATAACCGTCCGATTTGTCAATAGCATTTCTAAGTAATTTAAAAGCTACTTTATCTTTACTCAATAATACGCTGATGATTATTTCTCTTTCTTCGGAAGTTAGTTTGGTGCTATTATATTCAACAGT
>DOIV01000214.1 GCA_003511845.1 Flavobacteriaceae bacterium
TTATTTTGTAAATGAAAACTCAATTCTTCTGTTTTTTCTATTCTCTTTTTCTGATTGAATTTCACCATGTCCGTTTGCAATTATTCTACTACTATCAATACCTTTAGCAATTAAATAGTTTGCAGTTTCATTTGCTCTTCTTTCTGATAATTTTAAATTATATGCTTTACTACCTAACGTATCTGTATAAGCAGCTATTTCTATTTGAATACTTTTATTCTCTTTTAAAATTTTGATTACTTTATCTAACTCAGAAGCTGTTTCTGTTGTGATGTTAGATTTATCAAACCCAAAATAAACAGGGTTCAATGATGAGTTTATTTCTTCTAAAGAGCTGATTTCTGTTTCGTTTAACTTTTCTTCTAATTCTTTCTTAACTAAGAATTTATTCACTTCTAACTCTGGAGCATCAATATAACTATTACTTGTTATACTGTATTCTTCTGTTATATATACTTCATTAAAAGCGGTTAAATTATAAGTTTTATCACAGTCTAAACTTAGTGTATATACGCCGTTTTCATCTGTTTGTACTTGATCTAATTCATTATATTCAGCATCTAATAAAGTAATAACCGCGTCACTTATTACCTCTTCTGTTTCTTTATCTTTAATTGTGCCTACAATTTCTTGTACACATTTTTTAATACTTAAACCTTCAGCATTAAAAGAATAAATGTCATTATTTTTTTTACCACCTATTCTATTAGAAGAAAGATATCCTCTTGTTTTAGTGTTGTTAAGAATAAATGCGAAATCTTCTTTTTCTCCGTTTATAGGAGCATTTAAATGTAATGGCTCAGTATATACACCCTTATTGATATCACTTACATACACATCTAATTTTCCAAAAGTATCATCTCGTCCATCTGAAGCAAAATACAACATGTTGTCTTGAGTTATAAACGGTGTAACTTCATCTCCTTTTGTATTAATTTTTGATCCTAAATTTTTTGGGATTCCATAAGTCCCATCTTCATTAATGTCTACCACAAAAATATCTTTACCACCTAATGATTCTTTTTTATTATTTGATACAAAATAGAGTTGTTTACCGTCGTTGCTTAAAACAGGGCTTTCAGAAGTAAACCTTCTACTATTAAATGGCAAAATTTTAATATTTATCCAATTACCTTCTTCATCAATTGTTGCCTTAAATAATTGCGATTTTTTTCTAGTTACTCGTCTCCTTCTAAACTCTTTAGTTTTAGAATAAACCTTTTTTAAATTATTACTAGAAAAATATACTGTTTTAGAGTCTTTGGTATAGGCAAGACCAGTTTTAGAAATTTTATTTTTAGAAAAATCTGTTATAATTTCTTTACCTATTATAGCTCCTTCAATATTTATATCTCCTTCAAAGATGCCAGATGGTCCTCTTTTTTTCTTTTCTTTTATAGGTGATGAAAAAACAATTTTATTATCATTTAAGAATGCAATTCCATAATCAGAACCCTTAGTGTTGTTGTCTAAATGTTTAACTGTAAACGATTCTGTTGCCATTTGTCCGAAAATAGATGTGGCTATAAAAGATATTAGTATAAATATTGAAAGATTTCTCATTACTTTTTATTGTTAGTTAGACCTTTATTAACGACCTTTTTTGTAGTGTAGTATAAAAAATGTCGTTTTTTTACAAAAAAAAAGCTTGATAAAAAAATTTATCAAGCTTAAGTTGTTAACCGTATGTTTATAACTCTAACTATTCCTTTGTTTTAAACGTTTTATTTAATTGAACCAAAACATCATCAGTTATGTCAGCTTTTTCTTCACCATACATTACGGTTCCGTTACTGGAGGTTGTCCCTAAAACAAAATTATATCCTTTTTCTTTAGCATAGTTTTTTACAAAATCGTTAATTTCTTTCGATAATGCTTCTAAACTTTTTTGCCCTTCAGCTTGTACTTGCTGCTGAACCGCCTGTTGACGTTGATTAATTTGTTGTTGTTCTTGCATTAATGCTTGCTCTTTCTCAGATCTAACTTTAGCAGACAACCCTTTTGAACTTTCTTGATAAATTTTAGCCTTATTTTGCCAAGCTCCGATTAAACTATCCAGTTCTTTTTGTAAACTTTCTGATTTAACTTTCATTGTTGCCTCGGCTTCTTTTGTGCCTTTGTATTCTTTCATTAATTCTTCAACATCTACATAGGCAATTTTTGTTTGTTCTGTACAAGAATTAAATACAACTACAAGAACTAATAAGGTTACTATTTTTTTCATTTTTAAGGTGTTTTAAATTTCGAGCAAATATATAAAAATAGCTACATCAAATTGAAAAAACTAACTATAAGTTAATTTTATGCTAATAAAAACACAATAACAAATATTTATTTACCTAGGCAGCCATATTTGTTGTTTTCATTAACTTCTACAACAAAGAGGTTGTTTGGCTTGCTTGTGTAGATTAAAGAAGCTTAAATCGTTTTAAAATGAGGATTTAACTGTTTTTAATGATGTAAATGTGTGACGAATACTCTTTAGATGATTTTGCAGTAAGATTAGATTTTAATCCGATAAAGAAAGCTTTAAATACATTAGACTTTCCGTTTTTATACTTTTCAGAAAGTAGGCTTACATAATACGAATCAAATTTCATGGGTAAGGCTTTAATAACCTTCATTTTTTCTTTGTCAAAAAGACCTTCAATAGATTTTTTAGAAAAATGCCATAAGTGTCTAGGCACATCATAAGCTGCCCAAAATTCTTTATAATGGTTTGCATCAAAACTCTTGTAATTCGGAACAGCTACAATCAAAGTTCCGTCAGGTTTTAATAATCTTTTAAGACTAGAAACATATTCGTTTAAATTCGGCACATGTTCAAGTACGTGCCACATGGTTATCACATCAAATTTTGTGTGTTCACCATTTTGTGCGTTCGCTTGTAAACTTTCAATGCTTTCAAAAATCTTAGAGTTAGAATCTTTTTGGTTTATTTTAGAGTTAGCGATTGATTTCGCTTTTTCGTTTGGTTCTACACCTGCAACTTGCCAACCATTCTTTTTACATGCCAACAAGAAATCTCCTGTGCCCGAACCAATATCTAAAATTGTTTTGTTTTCTAGATTAAACGAATTGATAAGTTTTACTTTTTTCTTAATAGTGTAGTTTCTAACTCTTTGATAAATTTTATCAATAAATGTTTTATTGGTGTTTGAATGTGAAATATAATCTTCACTTTCATAATACTTACCCAACTGATTATCTTCTGGTCTTGGTGTCGTTACTAATAACTCTGATTTTTCATCAATAAAGATTGAAAACGTTTCGCGTGAAACCGTATAATCTTTACAGGTTATGTAGGGTTTTAATTCATTATTGTTTATTGGAGATGTATCGATTTGTTTCACTTATACCTGTTTGTTTTTGTAATTATTATTGTAATTGTTTCACGTGGAACGATAATTTATCGACCCATATAAACTAACAGTACAGAAACATCACTTGGTGAAACACCTGATATTCTACTTGCCTGTGAGATGCTAGTGGGCTGTATGTTGCTAAGCTTTTCTCTAGCCTCATAAGACAGTGATTTGACTTTAGTATAGTCAAAGTTAGATGGAATAAAGATATTTTCTAACCTACTAAGTTTGTCAGCATTGTTCTTTTCTTTTTCAATATAACCTGCATACTTGACATGTATTTCCGTTTGCTCTATAATTTCATTATCAATGTTATTATCAATAATAAAATCATTTACTCCCGGGAATTGACGCACATCATTAAAGTCTAATTGTGGTCTAGCAGCAATCTTGAACATCTTCATAGATTGTGATATCTCAGCAGAATCCTTATCTTTTAATATTTGATTAATGTCTTCTGGTTTTACACTTGTAGTTTTTAAAAAAGCTACAAAAGCTTCTGTTTTTTCTTGTTTTTCTATAACTCGATCTAAACGTTTTTTAGATACCAATCCTAACTCATAAGCTTTAGGAGTTAGTCTTAAATCTGCATTGTCTTGCCGTAGTAAGGTTCTGTATTCTGCTCTTGATGTAAACATTCTATATGGTTCTTCAGTGCCTTTTGTAATTAAATCATCTATCAACACTCCTATATAAGCTTCGTTACGCTTTAATAAAAAAGGCTGTTTTTCTTGAACTTTTAAAGCAGCATTAATACCCGCCATCAATCCTTGTGCAGCAGCTTCTTCATAACCAGTGGTTCCGTTAATCTGTCCTGCAAAGAACAAACCATCAATTAGTTTAGTTTCTAAGGTATGCTTTAATTGTGTTGGCTGAAAGAAATCATATTCAATTGCATATCCGAAACGGAAGAATTTTACATTCTCAAATCCTGCTACTTTACGCAACGCTTTTGCTTGTATGTCTTCTGGTAATGATGTAGAAAATCCGTTAACATAAACCTCAACCGTATCCCAACCTTCTGGTTCAATAAATAATTGATGCTTGTCTTTTGTAGCAAATCTATCTATCTTATCTTCTATTGATGGACAGTATCTTGGGCCTAGACTCTTTATTCTACCATTAAACATTGGCGATCTATCAAAACCTGTTCTTAATAAATCATGCACATCTTGACTTGTGTATGTCATATAACAAGAACGCTGTTTTTTCAATGGTTTTGTTTTATCACTATAAGAAAATTTTTCAGGAAATTCATCTCCTGGTTGTTCTATCATCTTTGAATAATCTAAAGATCGGCCGTCAACTCGTGGTGGTGTTCCTGTTTTCATCCTGCCTGAAGTAAATCCTTGTTTGATTAAATCTTCCGTAATTCCTGTAGAGGCTTTTTCACCTGCTCTTCCACCACCAAAAGTTTTATCGCCTATATGAATCAATCCATTTAAAAAAGTACCTGCAGTTATGACAACAGACTTAGACATAATTTCTAATCCTAAGTTAGTTTTAACGCCAATAATTTTTTCATTTTCTATAATTAAACCATCAACAGTATCTTGATAAAAATCTAAATTTTCGGTTTGCTCTAACTTCAATCTCCATTCCTCTGCAAAACGCATTCTATCACTTTGAACTCTGGGACTCCACATTGCAGGTCCTTTGGATTTGTTTAGCATTTTAAACTGAATAGCTGTTTTGTCAGACACCATTCCACTATAACCTCCCAACGCATCAATCTCTCTTACAATTTGCCCTTTAGCAATTCCACCCATAGCCGGATTACAACTCATCTGAGCTATGTTTTGCAAACTCATAGTTATCAGTAAAGTTTTAGAACCTATATTAGCACTTGCTGCTGCGGCCTCACTACCAGCGTGGCCACCACCAACAACAATAACATCATATATGTCTTGAAAAACACTCATAGAGTTATCTAAAATTTATTCATAATGTTTCACGTGGAACATTAATTGTTGTTTATGAAGATTTAAAAGTTCCGCAAAGATAGGTAATAATCTTCTTTCTCTCTCATAAGAGATTTTTCTTCTTGCGTTTTATCTTTATAACCACATAAGTGCAATATCCCATGAATGATAACGCGATGTAGTTCGTCCGTAAAAGTATTGTTAAAGCTCTCTGCATTTTCTTTAACCCTGTCAATTGAAAGATAAATTTCTGTGTTGAGTTGTTTGCCTAAATTGTAATTAAATGTAGTAACA
>DOIV01000015.1:0-5397 GCA_003511845.1 Flavobacteriaceae bacterium
TCAATCCGCTTTGAGCTTGTTGAAATTTCGCCATGTTTTCAGGTGTTAAATCTCCTGCATTTATTGTAGTCTTAGTTGCTTCAGCTCTTGCTTTAATGACACTTTCTAATGTGCCTTTTTCAAAATCAGCTGCTCCTTGTACCGTTTTTACCAAGTTACCAATTAAATCATTTCTACGTTGGTAAGCACTTTCTACATTTGACCATTCTGTTTTTGCATTGGCTTCATAAGTTACTGCTGTATTGTTAAAGCCTACTGCCCAACTGTAAATACCGAAAGCAAGTACTGCTAGTATAATTATAGGGATAAGTAATTTTTTCATAATAAAATTTTAGTTAGTTATAATTGATTTTTAATTTTAATAAGTTCTCCTTTTATTTTTTCTAAACGAGATATAATAGCGTAATTACCTTCTATTTTTTCAGGATTTGATTTGAGTTTTTTTCTTGCTCCGTCTAAAGTAAAACCTTTTTCTTTTACCAAATGATAAATCATTTGTAGGTTTTTAATATCCTCAGTAGTGAACATTCTATTGCCCTTATTGTTTTTTTTAGGCTTAATAACATCAAATTCTTTATCCCAAAAACGGATTAATGATGCGTTTACATTGAATGCTTTGGCTACTTCACCAATTCTATAATATCTTTTGTCTGGTAGGTTTATATTCATTAATCAAATGATTGTCCTTCTTGAGTAGCAATTTTTAACATTTCTTCAAACTCGTCAGGTGTTAAATTTCCGTAGTAAAAATTAATCGGATTTATAGGTTTTCCGTTTTTATGCACTTCATAATGTAAATGTGGACCAGAAGAACGTCCTGTATTACCAACAAAACCAATCAAATCACCGCGTTTTACTTTCTGTCCTTTTTTGACATTGTATTTACTTAAATGTGCATAAATAGTTTTATAGCCATATCCATGATCAATCTCTATATGATTACCAAAACCAGAAGCCCTACTATCTGCTCTATGTATAACTCCATTACCAGATGCGTAAATTGGTGTACCAGTTGGTGCCGTAAAATCCATACCTTTATGCATTTTTCTTGCTTTTGTAAACGGGTCTGAACGCCAACCATAACCAGAAGCCATTCTAGTCAAATCTTCATTTCTAATTGGTTGAATGGCGGGTATTGATGCCAACAATTTCTCTTTATCTTCAGCCAAACGGATAATTTCATCAAGTGATTTTGATTGTATATACAATTGTTTTGATAGAATGTCCATGTTTTTGGTCACATCAATAATCATCTCAGAATTTTCAAATCCTTCTAAAGACTTATACCTATTTACACCACCAAAACCTGCTTTACGTTGTTCATTTGGTATAGGGCTTGCTTCAAAATACAGTCGATAAATATCATTATCTCTATGTTGAATACCTTCTAATACTTCTTCAATTTGATTCATTTTTTTATCTAACAGACCATAACTCAACTGCATATTCTCTAATTCACGTTTTTGAGCTTTTTCTTTAGGAGATTCAACAAACTGAAATGCAATAAAAGTAAACAATAAACCAACCGAGATTGCACCCAAAACAAATGTCAATATCTTTTTGAATTTATCACGTTTTCGCAATTCAATTTTCCGATATGATAAGGTATCAGAATCATAATAATATTTTACCTTCGCCATAATATTAAAATATACTATTTTTGTAGCTTTAAATAAGCAAATGTTTGCATTATTTTTTAGCTAAGTGAACAAATTTACAAAATGTTTTGCAACTATAAAAGAACTTGATTTTTTTTAGTTTATAATTAACACCTTATGACATCTCAAAAAGTTAGACAACAATTTTTAGATTTTTTTAAAAACAAACAACATAAAATAGTAGCATCTGCACCATTGGTTATAAAAAATGACCCTACATTAATGTTTAACAATGCTGGGATGGTGCCCTTTAAAGAATACTTTTTAGGACAAAAAACCATTAAAAACAAACGCGTTGCTGACACTCAAAAATGCTTAAGAGTCTCTGGAAAACATAATGATTTAGAAGAGGTAGGTATTGACACCTACCATCATACTATGTTTGAAATGCTAGGCAATTGGAGTTTTGGCGATTATTTCAAAAAAGAGGCTATCGCTTGGGCATGGGAGTTACTTACAGAGGTTTATAAAATTGATAAAAACAACTTATATGTCACCGTTTTTGAAGGTGATAAAAAAGATGGTGTTACTTATGACCAAGAGGCTTATGATTTTTGGAAAACTCATATAGACGAGGATAAAATTATTAATGGAGATAAAAAGGATAATTTTTGGGAAATGGGAGCTTTAGGTCCTTGCGGCCCTTGTTCTGAAATTCATATTGACATCCGTTCTAAAGAGGAAAAAGCTAAAATATCTGGTAAAGAATTGGTAAACAAAGACCATCCTCAAGTAGTTGAAATATGGAATTTGGTTTTTATGCAATACAACCGTAAAGCTGATGGTTCTTTAGAAGATTTAGCTCACAAGCATATTGATACCGGTATGGGTTTTGAACGCCTTTGTATGGCATTACAAGGTGTTACTTCAAATTATGATACTGATGTTTTCACACCATTAATTAGAGAAATTGAAACCATAACTCATAATATTTACAGTAAATCTGACAGTAAATCTGATATTGCCATTCGTGTTATTGCCGACCATATTCGTGCTGTTGCTTTCGCTATAGCAGATGGGCAATTGCCTTCAAACAATGGGGCTGGTTATGTTATCAGGCGTATTTTAAGAAGAGCTATCCGTTACGGATTTACCTTTTTAAACCAAAAAGAGCCCTTTATTTACAAATTGGTAAATGTATTGAGTCGACAAATGGGTAGCGTATTTCCTGAACTGAACTCACAAAAACAACTCATTCATAATGTAATTAAAGAAGAAGAAAATTCATTTTTAAGAACTTTAGATCAAGGTCTTGTTTTGTTAGATAGGATTATTGAAAAAACTGACAGTAAAATTATTTCTGGTGAAAAAGTCTTTGAATTGTACGATACTTTTGGCTTTCCGAAAGATTTAACTGCACTAATATTAAGAGAAAAGGGGTTAGAATTAGATGAAGTTTCTTTTGACAAAGCCATGTTAGCACAAAAGAACAGGTCACGTTCTGCAGCAACAGTTGATACTGATGATTGGGTCATTTTACAAAACGAAAATAACGATGAAGAATTCATCGGGTACGATCATTTAAGTGCTGATGTTAAAATTACAAGATACCGAAAAGTAACTTCAAAAAAAGATGGAGAACTTTACCAATTGGTATTTAATACCACTCCATTTTATCCTGAAGGTGGCGGACAAGTAGGTGATAAAGGCTATCTAGAAGTACCCAATGGAAATGTAATTTACATTGTTAATACTAAAAAAGAGAACAACTTAATCATTCATTTTACAAAAGACATCCCTAGAGACCCATCAACTACTTTCAAAGCCGTAGTCGATAAAAAGCAACGATTTAGAACTGCATGTAATCATACTGCAACACACTTATTACATCAAGCATTACGTGAAATTTTAGGCACACATGTTGAACAGAAAGGTTCTGCCGTACATACAAATTATTTACGTTTTGACTTTTCTCATTTTTCTAAACTAACCACACAAGAATTAAAAGATGTAGAAAATTTTGTAAATGCACGTGTCAATAATAAGTTAGCACTAGAAGAAAATAGGAATTCGACCATGAAAGAAGCTATTGCTGAAGGTGCTATGGCTTTGTTTGGTGAAAAATACGGAGACACAGTACGCACCATAAAATTTGGACAATCAATTGAACTTTGCGGTGGTATTCATGTACAGAACACGAATGATTTATGGCATTTTAAAATTACTTCTGAAAGTGCTGTTGCTTCAGGAATAAGAAGAATTGAAGCCATTACTTCTGATGCAGCAAAAGAATATTATTTCAAAAACAATAGATCATACCATGAAATAAAAGGTTTGTTTAAAAGCACTTTGAGTCCTATTGAAAACGTAAAGTCTTTACAAGAAGAAAACACAAAACTTAAAAAACAAATTGAAGGTTTATTAAAAGACAAGGCAGGAAATCTTAAAAATGAACTCAAAAACAAGGTTGAAGAAATTAATGGCGTTCATTATTTAGCTGCTGAGATAGATTTAGATCAAAATACGGTTAAAGACTTAGCTTTTCAATTGGGAGGTGAGATAGACAATCTATTTTTCATTTCAGGCTCTAAACTTAATGACAAAGCCATGCTAACTATTTATATTTCAAAAAGCATTGCAAACAATGAACTTCACGCAGGAAATATCGTGAAAGAATTGGGTAAATTGATTGAAGGTGGTGGTGGTGGACAACCCTTTTTCGCTACGGCTGGAGGTAAAAACCCTAATGGAATTAAATTAGCTTTAGAAAAGGCGAAAGACTATATAAAGTAGTATTCAGCAAGTCATACAGCCCCGAAAATTATCGGGGATAGCATTGCGGAGTGAAGAATCTCTAGTTTACTTAATAGACTGTTCCTCACTTGTCTGAATGACAATAAAATTGAAATTTAAGATGCAGTTCAGCACTCAAATACCTATAAAAAAAGAATCAAATCAAATAGATTACCAATCTAAAGTTTTGATGTTGGGTTCTTGTTTTTCAGAAAATATTGGAGAGAAGTTTCTGTATTCTAAATTTCAAACCACAATCAATCCTTTTGGAATATTATTCCACCCCAAAGCCATTGAAAATTTAGTTTTAAATGCCATCAATAAAAAAGTATATACTGAAAAAGATATTTTTTTTCACAATGAACAATGGCATTGTTTTGAAGCTCATTCCAAATTAAGTAATTCTTCTAAAGAAACCATATTGCAACAACTCAATATATCTATTGATTTGACAAACAAATGGCTTAACGAAGCATCACATATTATTGTGACTTTAGGAACAGCTTGGTGTTATCGTTTTATTAAAACTGATACAATCGCTGCTAATTGCCATAAAGTTCCTCAAAAAAAATTCTTAAAAGAAATTTTATCTAGTAAAGAAATTACTGAAAGTTTAGCATCAATTACTACCTTAATAAAAAGTGCAAACAAAAATGCTACTATCCTATTTACGGTAAGTCCGGTTAGGCATTTAAAAGATGGTTTTATTGAAAACCAACAAAGTAAAGCTCATTTAATTTCAGCTATTCACAGTACCGTAAAAGAGCACAATACCTCCTATTTTCCTGCGTATGAAATTGTAATGGATGAGTTACGTGATTATCGTTTTTATACCGAAGATATGATTCATCCTAATCAAATTGCGATTGATTATATTTGGGAAAAATTCTATAAAACATGGATGTCAGAAAACACCATCCAAACTATGAAAAAAATAAAAACCATTCAAAAAAAACTGGCTCATAAGCCTTTCAATGAAAACAGCAATCAACATCAAGAATTTTTA
>DOIV01000015.1:5749-5924 GCA_003511845.1 Flavobacteriaceae bacterium
AAAAAGGAAAGCAATAGCTTCCCTTTTTTAGTTATTTCCTCACCCAAAACTTTCAAAAGTAAAATTTTGACCTCTCCAAAGGAGAGGTTTTAATTGAAAATTCTAAAACACAGCTTAGGAAAATCTTTCAATTATATATCTGCATTCTGCCAAGCACCACCATTAATTGCGTCAA
>DOIV01000015.1:6276-9981 GCA_003511845.1 Flavobacteriaceae bacterium
AAATAAGATAAAGCAGAACCAGCTCTACCACCACTTCTACATACTACGACAACTGGTTTATTCCAAGATTTAATCTTGTCAATATTTTGTTGCACTTCACTTAATGTTATTAATTTTGAACCTTTAACATGTCCTTCTGCCCATTCAGCAGAATTTCTAACATCTAAAATTACAGCTCCTTTATCTAAATATTCTTTTACACTGGCAGTGTTTGAACCTCCGCCGAAAAAATCTAATAATCCCATATCTATTTTTTTATATTAATTAGATTGCAAATGTACTTAATTATACCAATTACGAATTGTAACTCAAGTTACATTGACTATTTTTTATTCATATAGTCTAAGGTTAAATTAATAAATGTGGTTACCCCCAATTTCAAACCACTTTCATCAATAAAGAAATCTGGTGTATGATGCGAAGCTGCATCGGCTGGTTTTACGTCTAATGGTTTTCCGCCAAGGAAAAAATACAAACCTGGTACTTTTTTTTGAAAAAAAGAAAAATCTTCAGCACCAGTAACAGCATCAATCAAGTGTACATTTTCTTTACCAGCAGATTTTTGCAAAGAAGGCAACATTTTAGCTGTCAATTTTAAATCATTATATGTAATAGGTAAACCTTCGTTAATTTCTATTGTTGCATCACCACCAAAGGCTTTAGCAATAGCAGGTACACGCTTCATCATTTCTGCATTTAACTTCTTTTGCATATCATAGTCTAAGGTTCTAATCGTACCTATCATTTCTACTTCTTCAGGAATAATATTACTTCTAATTCCTCCTCTTATCAAACCAACCGTAATAACAGCAGCTTCTTTAGTCAATTCTGTATCTCTACTTATTATAGTCTGTAAACCATTGATAATTTGAGCTGAAATCACAATAGGATCAATACCACCCCAAGGTCTTGAACCATGTGTTTGTTTTCCTTTAACTTTTATTTTAAAAGTTTGTGAAGCAGCCATTGTACCACCTGGCTTATAAGTGATAGTTCCTACATCAGTGCCTGCCCAAATATGCAACCCGAAAATAACATCTACATCAGGGTTTTTAAGCACCCCTTCTTCTACCATCATTTTAGCACCACCATTTTCTCCTTCAGGAACACCTTCTTCAGCTGGTTGAAAAATAAATTTTATAGTACCCTTAATTTCACTTTTTAATTTAGATAGCACTTCAGCCGTCCCCATTAAAATAGCAATATGTGTATCGTGTCCACATGCATGCATCACACCTGTTTCAATACCATTATATTCACTCTTGACTTTTGACGCAAAAGGAACAGGAGTTCTTTCAGTTACTGGCAAACCATCAATATCTGCACGTAATGCCACTACTGGCCCTGGTTTATCTCCTTTTAAAATACCTACCACACCAGTATGAGCAATACCCGTTTGCACCTCTAAACCGAGAGACTTTAAATGTTTAGCTATTTTTTTAGAAGTATTAAATTCTCTATTAGAAAGTTCAGGATTCTCATGAAAATGTCTTCGCCATTCAATGACTTTTGATTCAACATTGTCAACTAATTTTTTAATTTTTTTACTTTGTGCGTTTATTCCAATTGATAAAAGGAATAAAAGTACTGTGGCTAATTGTCTCATTATTTATTGTATATTTATTGTAAACTTACAAAAAAATATAGATTATTTTCAGGTATAATTCTGGTAATTTAACTGCAACAGTTTTTAATATTTAAAAAATCATAAAATTAACTGCATCCAATTCTATAATATATTATTTAATATTTAATATTTTAAAGTATTCGCAAATCGCCCATCTATCAATACATTTACTCAAAAATGATAGAGATAATTAATCAAAAAAAAGTATTTTTACACTCATTCTTTTAACAAACAAACAAATTATGGCTAAAATAAAATTAGAATACATTTGGTTAGATGGCTACAAACCAACTCAAAACCTAAGAAGTAAAACTAAAGTAGAAGAACATGAAAATTTCAAAGGAACAATAGAAGAACTGAAAAATTGGTCTTTTGATGGATCTTCAACTAAACAAGCCGAAGGCGGGTCATCTGACTGTGTTTTGAAGCCAGTTGCTATATATCCAGATCCGGCAAGACGTAATGGGTATTTAGTAATGACTGAAGTTTTAAATACAGACGGTACGCCACACGAATCAAATGGTAGAGCTAAAATTGATGATGATGATAATGATTTTTGGTTTGGTTTTGAGCAAGAATATTTTTTAATGGATTCTAAAACACAATTACCCCTAGGCTTCCCCATTGGAGGTTATCCTGGACCACAAGGAATGTATTACTGTTCTGTTGGTGGTAAAAACACTTGGGGCCGAGATATTGTTGAAGAACATGCTGACTTATGTATTGATGCTGGTTTGAATTTTGAAGGAATCAATCAAGAAGTTGCTGCTGGTCAGTGGGAATTTCAATTGTTTGCTAAAGGAGCTAAAAAAGCTGGTGATGAAATATGGATAGCGAGATATTTATTAGATCGACTTACAGAAAAACATCATTATTATATTGAGTATCATCCTAAGCCAATTAAAGGAGATTGGAATGGTTCTGGAATGCATGCTAATTTCTCTAATACATTATTAAGAACTTGTGGTTCTAAAGAAACATACGAAAAAGTTTGTGAAGCCTTTAGACCAGTTATAAAAGAACATATTAATGTTTATGGAGAATTTAATGATGAGCGTTTAACAGGACTTCACGAAACTGCTGCTATTACTGATTTTAGTTATGGAGTTTCTGATAGAGGTGCATCAATTCGTATTCCGATACTTACGGTTCAAAACGGATGGAAAGGTTATTTAGAAGATAGAAGACCAGCTTCAAATGCTGATCCTTATAAAATTGCAGGTAGAATTATCAAAACTGTTAAATCTGCTAAAATCTAAATTAAATTTTAATATTGGGTTAAAATTTAGAAAGCTTCGAGAAATCGAAGCTTTTTTTTGTTGTAAAACTGAGTTTGAAATAAAAAATCTCTCTTCATATGCTAAACATCTACATGAAAGCGTGAAAGAATCTGAGGTAATTCTTTACGATTAAACAAATGATACATATAAAAAAACTATATATCCTAAAAGAAGAATTAAACCTTTAATACGTGATAACTCATATTTTTTTGGCAGAAACACTAAAGGAATCAACACCAATGCCACGGCAAGCATCCAATATATATTTACCATAATATTGCTTTCTATTGCCTGAATAGGCATAATAATAGCTGTTAAACCTAATACCGAACCTATATTAAAAATATTAGAGCCTATTAAGTTTCCTAAAGAAATTGCTTTTTCACCTTTTAAAGCCGCAATAACTGAGGCTGCTAATTCTGGTACGCTTGTACCAATTGCCACAACAGTTGCTCCAATAACACCATCACTTATTCCTAAACTTTGAGCGATATCTTTTGCTCCTTTTACCAATAGCTCAGAGCCAAGATATAAAGCACCACCTCCAATAACCAACCAAAGAAAAATCTTTGGATAAGAAGTTTCCATCAAGGCATCATCAACCTCTTCAATGACTTTAGATTTATCCTTTTTTGCCTTTGCAATCATTATATATATAAATCCGATTAAAAGAACAAACAGTATAACACCTTCAACACGGCTCAAAACAGCATCGTTTAATAAAAAATAATAAAATAGAATTGAGAATAGCATCATTGCCGGCCAATTCATTTTATAAAAATTCTTATCGACAGTTAA